>JAGQIT010001282.1 GCA_020431135.1 Myxococcales bacterium
GATCGGCGCCGGCGGCATGGGGGTCGTCTACCTCGCGCAGGATCCGGAGCTCGATCGCCTCGTCGCCCTCAAGCTCCTCCACCGCACCGACGGGGATGAGGACGCGCGCGAACGCCTCCTCCGCGAGGCCAAGGCGACCGCCCGCCTCTCCCACCCCAACGTGGTCTCGGTCTACGACGTCGGGCCCTACGAGGGCGGCTCCTTCGTCGCGCTCGAGTACGTCCACGGCGGCACCCTCCGGCAGTGGCTCCGCCAGCCGGGGCGCTCGTGGACCGAGATCGTCCAGGCGCTGGTCCACGCCGGCCACGGCCTCGCGGCGGCCCACGGGGCCGGGCTCGTCCACCGCGACTTCAAGCCGGACAACGTCCTCGTCGGCGCCGACGGCCGCGTCCGCGTCGTCGACTTCGGGCTCGCGCGGCCGCTCTCGGTGGGCGGCGATCCGCGGGCGCTGATCGACGTCGAGGGCCAGACGATCCAGGCCGGCAACCTCGCGGGCACGCCGGGGTACATGGCCCCCGAGCAGCTCCGCGAGGGCCGCGAGGTCGACGCCCGCAGCGACGTCTTCGCCTTCTGCATCACCCTGTGGGAGGCGCTCACCGGCGAGCGCCCCTTCGGCGGGGCGACGATCGCCGACCACATCCAGCACGTCCTCCGCGGCCAGCTCCGGCCCTTCCCCCGCGACCTCGGCGTGCCGGTGACGGTCGTCGACGCGCTCCAGCGCGGCCTCGCGGTCGACCCCGACGCGCGCTGGCAGCGGATCGACGATCTCCTCAAGGTGCTCGGCTCGGCGGTCGGCGACGACGACGTCGCGCGCTCGCAGGTCCGCCCCTTCGACGAGGGCACGAGCGCGGCGATGCCGAGCGCGCTCGGCGTCCGCTACCGCCTGATCGAGCCCTTCGCCGAGGGCGCGCTCGGGCCGATCTTCCGCGCCTACGATCGCCTCGAGGGCCAGCGCGTCGCGATCAAGCGGACCTACGCGCTCGACCTCCCGAACACCGGCGAGGTCCACGAGAGCCCGCGCCTCGCCCTCGCCCGCGAGCTCCGCGGGCGCTTCGCCCTGCGCCACCCCAACCTCGTCGGCATCGTCGACTTCGGCTTCGACGACGAGGACGTCGCGTTCTTCGTCCTCGACCTCGCCGAGGGCGCCCGACCGCTCCTCAGCGCCGCCGCCGACGCGCCGCGGGCGATCCAGGTCCACCTGATCGGCCAGCTCCTGCGCGCGCTGATCTACCTCCACCGCCGCGGCCGCGTCGGCCTCGCGCTCAGCTCACAGAACGTCGTCGTCGCCGGCGAGAGCCTCAAGGTGATCGACACCGACTGGTACATCGACTCGGCCGTCAGCGCGCTCCACGAGACCCTGCGGCCGCAGGGGCCGACGGCGCCGGAGCGCTCGAAGGGCGGCGAGGCGACGGTCGCCGGCGATCTCTACGCGGTCGGCGTGCTGATGGCCGCGCTCTTCGGCGGCGTGTCGACGACCGACAGCAGCGAGCAGGCCGCGCTGCTGTCGGCGGCGAAGGCCGGCTCGCTCGAGCGCTCCTTCGCGATCGACGGCCCGCTCGCGGGGCTCATCGGCCGCCTCCTCGCGCCGGATCCCGCGGCCCGGCCGGCGTCGGCGGCCGAGGCCCTCGATCGCCTCGTCGAGGCCAGCGGCATCGAGCTCCCGGCCGAGACCGTCCACACCCGCGAGAGCTTCCTCCAAGCGGGCGCGCTCGTCGGTCGCGAGGGCGAGCTCGAGTACCTCGTCGAGGCCCTCCGCGGCGGCCTGCGCGGGCGCGGCCGGGCGATCGCCCTCGGCGGCGAGAGCGGGGTCGGCAAGTCGCGGCTGATCAGCGAGGTCCGGACGCTGGGCCTCGTCCACGGCGCAGTCGTCCTCCGCGGCCACGCGACCAGCGAGGGCGGCCGCCTCTTCGACGCCTGGCGGCCGCTGCTGCGCTGGCTCGCCCTGTCGTCGGCGCTCAGCGACCTCGAGGCGAGCGTCCTCCGGATCGGCGTCCCCGACATCGACATCCTCCTCGGGCGCGCGGTCCCGTCGGCGCCGGAGCTCGACGCGGCGTCCGCCCAGCTCCGCCTCCTCCAGGTCGTCATCGCCCTCCTCCGCCGGCAGGTGCGGCCGCTCGTCGTTCTCCTCGAGGACCTCCACTGGGCGCGCAGCGAGAGCGTCGAGCTCCTCGCCTCCCTCAGCCGCGAGCTCGAGGGGCTCCGCCTCCTCGTCGTCGCCAGCTATCGCGACGACGAGGCCCCGCGCCTCTTCGCCGAGGACACGGGGATCGAGCGCCGCCGCCTCGGTCGCCTCGATCGCCCGGCGATCCGCGAGGTCGTCGTCGCCACGGTCGGCGCGACCGGGGCGTCGGAGGGGATCGTCGAGCTCCTCGTCCGCGAGACCGAGGGCAACGCCCTCTTCGTCGTCGAGGTCCTGCGCACGCTCGCCGAGGACGCCGGCGGACTCGAGGGGATCGGCGCCCAGCCGCTGCCGTCGACGATCGCCGCGGGCGGGATCCGTCGGGTGATCCAGCGGCGGATCGCGCGGCTCTCGAGGCCGGCGCGCGAGCTCCTCGAGGTCGCCGCCGTCGTCGGCCGCGACCTCGACGTCGAGCTCCTCGCGCGCCTCGCCCCGGCGCTCGATCGCGACGCGCTGATCGCCGAGGCCGTCGACCGCGCGGCCCTCGAGCGCGACGGCGTCGGCTGGCGCTTCTCCCACGACAAGATCCGCGAGAGCCTCCTCGAGGAGCTCGCCGAGGCCCGCAAGCGCAGCCTCCACGCCGCCGTCGCCGAGGCGATCGAGGCCGACGACGACCGCGACCGCGCCGAGGAGCTCGCCTACCACTTCCGGGCGATCGACCGCCCGGATAAGGAGCTCGTCTACGTCGCCCGCGCCGGCGACCGAAGTGCCGAAACGATCGCTTACCGCTGCGCCGGAAAACGTGTAGATCACAGCCCGAGTCGTCCCGCTAATGACACGCGCGTACCCGTTTCCTGGATCGAAGAAATCGTCCTCAGGCGCGCCAACAATTACGTCTGGCGACCCATCGTTGTTTACGTCGCCTGCGTACGCGACCGCCGTGCCAAGATGATCCTTGGCTGCGTCGCCCGTCACTGTATCGAGTACGGCACAATCGTCCCCGGAGTAGAAGACCAGCGACCCCGCGGCGCCAGCGGGCGCGTCAGAATATGGAGATCCGGCGACAATATCGGCTCCGCCGTCCCCGTCCAAATCAGGAGCGACTCCCACGGAAGTTCCAAAGCCATCCCCTAGGGCGCCATTGACCGTACAATGCGCGATCCCGGTCGCTCCAACGAAAGTTCGTGCTGAGCCGCTGCTCGTTCCATTGTTGTCGTCCCGCCGCGCGCCGACTATCACGTCGTCGCTGCCGTCACCATCCAGATCGTACCCTCCGCCGACCGAGAATCCGAAGTCGTCCCCATTGGAATCTCCA
>JAGQIT010001283.1 GCA_020431135.1 Myxococcales bacterium
AGGCACGCGTTGATGTTGTACTCGGACTTCGCCTTCTTCGACGGGTAGAGCACCATCCCCAGGTTCATGGAGTTGTTGAACTGGGTCGCGATGAAGTCGACGACGTTGTAGAGGCTGAACCACCGCGTGACGTCGGGCGTGTTCGGGTCGGCGTCGCCGTCCCACGCGTTGGCGACCATCGAGCCCGACTTGTCGAGCACGAGGACCACGTTCGGCGTCGTGATCGGGATCTCGATCGCCGCCATGCCGCAGTCCGTAGGGTCGAACTCGCACAACCCCTCGACGCACACGAAGCCGTCCTTGCAGTCCTCGTCGACCTCGCACTCGCTGCCGGTGGTCCCCGTCCCCTCGCTCTCCGAGGAGCTGGACGTCGACGAGTCGGTGGTCGTGTCCGTCGTCGAGCTGGTGTCCGTCCCCGACGTCGTGATCGTCACGTTGATCGTGGTATTCGAGCCCTTCGACTCGCTCTCGGTCTCTTGATCGCCGCCGCTGCAGCCGGCGAGCGCCAGGACGGTGGCGGAGATAACAACAACGGTGCGCGTCATGGTGCGGTCCTCTCTCTTTTCAAGTGACCGGTTCGCCGGCCTCTGCTCGCACCCGAACACGGGCACGACCCACTTCACGTCCTCTGACACCGCCTCGTCCTCGGCTTCCGGGGCGTCTTCAGATCGATCGCGGGCGCGCAGCTCTCCGCGGCGAGCGGAGACGTCGTGTCGACAGCACCCGCGGACCGCTGCGGTGGAGGCCGAGGCGGCGCTCGCGGTCCGCGCGATGTCGAGCGCCTCGCCCCTGCGCGCGCCCGGCCTCAGAAGAGGTAGCCGTGCCGGGCCCGCAACCCAGCGTCGAGCTTGTGGATGTCGCCGACGACCGGGTGCTGCGGGCAGAGCTGATCGGCGCGCTCGAAGCAGTCCCAGCCGTCGGCGTAGCGGCGCTGGGCGGTGTATGTGCGCCCGAGGCTCACCCAGGTCGCGGCCAGCCCGGGATCACGACGCAGCGCCGAGGCGAACGCCGCGTTCGCCTCGGCGATCGCGTCGCGCTCGACGAGCTTCTCGCCGAGCAGGACGTCGAGCGCGTAGTCGTAGCGGCCCGCCTTCGCGCGGAGCTTCTCGAGTCCGGTGAGCTGCTTCTCGACCTCGCCCTCGCTCGACGCGCGGCTGACGAGCTTGAGGATCCGCTTCACCGGGCTGAACCAACCGGCGCGCTTGAAGATCTCCGCGACGAGCTCGCCGGTGTTGGCGACAAACGCCCAATTGTGGGCGAAGACCGCGAGGAGCGCCTCGACGCGCGCGCCGCGCCCGAGCGCCTCGCGGGCGTCGTCGAGGCGGAAGTCCG
Source organism: Myxococcales bacterium (assembly GCA_020431135.1). Classification (GTDB taxonomy): domain Bacteria; phylum Myxococcota_A; class Polyangia; order Nannocystales; family Nannocystaceae; genus JADJRG01. The sequence goes on from JAGQIT010001283.1 coordinate 1,333, forward strand.
AGGGCTCGTCCGGGCTCCGCCGGAGCAGCGCGAGCGCCTCGTCGGCGGGCGGCTCCGGCTCGCATCCGGCCGTCAGCGCCGCGAAGTCGAGCGCCTCTGGCACGAGGCGCGTGAGCTCGAGGCGACGCACGCGGTGCTGGAGCACGAAGTGATCGTCACTCGTGAGAACCGCCGGGATCACCCCGAGTTCGGCGACCTGCGCGGCGATCGTAGGATGGACGCGCAGGCCGTACTCCATGAGCCGCAAGAGGGCCCTCGACGGCGACGGAGGCCGCTCATCGCCGACGCGCACGCGGGTCAGCTCGCGCTCGCCGACCCGCCAACACCAGCCGTCGTCGGTCACGTCGCGGATGATCAACCCCTCCTCGTCGCCGCCCTCCCCGCGCCAGAGCATCGCGTACGCGGCCTCGACAGACCAGTACGCGACCTCGTCGATCGCCCCGGCCGCGCGCATGACCTCGAGGACATGGAGGGCGCTCGCCATCCCGACCTCGCGGTCCTGGACGTGGGCGAGCAGCGAGCTCTCCCGCGTCGTCCGCGTCTTGGTGTCGAGGATCGTCCGGCGCCGGGCGGCGAAGTCGAAGCGTGCGACGCTCTCGCCGTCGTCGACGATGAGCTCATCCGCCGCGACGCTGATCCGCAGCGCCCCCTCTTGGCGCTCCGGCTCGCGCGGCGGTTGGGCACCAGGCGGGGCGTGCGTCGTCGTCGTCGTCGCATAGTGAAGCGTGACACCGGCGGCTCCCATGTGATCGAGTCTATCAGTCCGGGGCGCCGGGCCCTTGCCGGGCGGACGATCGCGGGTATGCGCGCGTGTCCACGATCCGCGACAGACAGCTCGAGCGCGTCCTCTCCACCTCGCGTTGTCGTGACCTTCGTCGGCCGACCGACAGCTGTCGACGCTGCGATCGCGCCCACCTCGATCGCCGCCGCGACCGACACGTCGTTCGCATCCATGAAGGCACGGACCCCCGGCGACACAGCACGCGATTGAAGCGGCCGAACTCCAGCGCGCGCACGGGCGCCGTCGCTGGCGCCAGGACGAGCCGCAGGCCGGGGCTCTCCTCGCTCCGCCGGGCCTCCACGAGGACCTCGACCTCTCCGATCTAGAGAACCGGGTCGGGGAGCAGCGCGGCTGGCTCCGCGTCGACCCACGGCTACCTCCGCGTGAGCGGAGCCGCGCAGGTGTGGTACACCGCCGCAGGCTGAGCCGAAGCGCCCCCCTCATGACCACGGTCGTCATCGCCGAGAAGCCCTCCGTCGCCCGCGACCTCGCGCGCGTGCTCGGAGCCAGCGGCAAGGGCAAGGGCTACCTCCACGGCGGCGGGTACACCGTGACCTGGGCGATCGGCCACCTCGTGGCCCTGGCCCAGCCGCACGAGGTCGACCCGGCGTGGAAGTCATGGCGCCGCGAGACCCTGCCGATGCTCCCCGAGCGCTGGCCGCTCGTCACCCTCGAGCGCACCCGCAGCCAGTACGGGGTGATCTCTCGCCTGCTCCGGGCGAAGGAGACGACGGCGGTCATCTGCGCCACAGACGCTGGACGCGAGGGCGAGCTGATCTTCCGCTACATCTACGACAAGGTCGGCTGCCGCAAGCCCGTGCAGCGCCTGTGGATCTCGTCGCTGACTCCTTCGGCGATCAAGGCCGGGTTCGCGCGTCTCCAGCCCAGCGCGCGCTACGACGCGCTCGCGGACGCCGCCCGCGGACGCAGCCGGGCGGACTGGCTGGTCGGGATGAACCTCTCGCGCGCCTACTCGCTGGTCCACGACGACAAGCTCTCGGTCGGTCGCGTGCAGACCCCGACGCTGGCGATGCTCGTCGCGCGCGAGCGAGAGATCGAGCGCTTCGTCCCCGAGCCCTACCTCACGGTCGTAGCGACGTTTCACCCCGAGGGCGACGAGGCGCGCGCGTACGAGGGGACCTACTTCGATCCGACGATCTCCACCTCGAAGGGCGCGGAGGGCTCGCCCGGCGGACCCGCGTTGCAGAGCCGGCTCCCGCCTGACGGCGCGCGCGCGGCCGAGATCATCAAGCGGGCGCGTCGGGGTCGCGCCGCGATCGCGTCGATCGATCGGACCACCAAGAGAATCCCGCCGCCGCAGCTCTACGACCTGACCGAGCTCCAGCGGCACGCCAACCGCCTCTTCGGGTTCAGCGCGAGCAAGACGCTCAAGCTGGCGCAGCAGCTCTACGAGCGCGACAAGCTGATCAGCTACCCGCGCACAGACAGCCGCCACCTCTCGCGCGACGTCGCGGCGACCCTCGGCCCGATCACGGCGGCGATCGGCGGGCGCTACCCGGGGCTGCTCGCGCCCGGGACCGGGACGAGCCCGCTCGGGCATCGCTTCGTCGACGACGCCAAGGTCAGCGATCACCACGCGATCATCCCGACGGCGATCACCCCGAAGTCGCTCGACCTCGCGAGCCCCGCAGGCAAGATCTACGACCTGATCTGCCGGCGGCTGCTCTCCGCGTGGCACGACGATCATGTCACCGCGGTGACCAAGGTGATCACGGCCATCACCAGCGAGCCTGAGGGGGAGCCGACGATCGTCGATCGCTACCGGACGACCGGGACCGACGTGCTCGAGATCGGCTGGAAGAAGCTCGACCTCCCGTCCTCGCCGCGGCGACGCACGTCGACCTCGAGCTCGAGCTCGCAGCAGCCGCCCGCGCTCCCGCCGGGCCTCACGGTCGGTCAGCCCCAGACGGTCGCCAAGGTCGGCAAGCACAAGGGCACGACGAAGCCGCCGCCGCGCTACACCGAGGCGACGCTGCTGACCGCGATGGAGACCGCCGGGAGGAGCCTCGACGACAAGGCGCTCTCGGACGCGATGCGCGACAGCGGCCTCGGGACGCCGGCGACCCGCGCGGCGATC
>JAGQIT010001284.1 GCA_020431135.1 Myxococcales bacterium
GAGGAGGTCCGCGACGTCCTCGTGGCGCGGCCGCTCCTCGTCGAGATCCGCGAGGTCCAGCGGCGCCTCGCCGGCGAGTACGGCTGCGCCTATTGGGACATGCTCAAGTTCGACGGCGGCGACGGGGCCAAGGCGGCGTGGGCTGAGGCCGGCCTGGCGCGCCGCGACTACCTCCACCTGACCCGCGCCGGCTACCTGCGCTGGGGCATCGCCTTCGCCGACGCCCTCATGCAGCGCTACGACTGGCGTAAGTCACAGGAGGGCGAGGCGGTCGCGCCGACGCTCGCCCACGGCGCCAGCGGCGACGCGGCGACGACGGTCCAAGGGCCGTAGCGGCCTGCTTACACCGCCGCGGCCCGGGGTAGTGCGGGCGAAAGGGCGTCGCGCGGGTCGTCTTCATCACAGCGGAGGGCTCGTCTGGGAAGCGCACTCTGGGCGCCGCGAGCCGGCGCTGCGCGGGAATTCTGCGGCCTCACTCGCGGCTGCTTTGGACTAGCCTGCAGGCCCGCGAGCACAAAGGAGAACGAAGGTGAGCACGACGATCTCAGGGAGCCTCCACGACTTCGACACCAAGGACACGTACGAGAAGCTCCGCGTCGCGCGGCGGTACACGTACACGCTGCGAGCTATGGGGGGCGGCAAGCTCCGGTTCAAGCTCAAGTACTACTCGCCGCCCGAGCTCGCCGAGGCTGGCAACGGCGAGTGGTATGTCCTCGAGGATCGCTCGAAGATCGCGGGTGGGACGACGCTGAACGGGAGCTTCACCGTCCCCGAGACGTGGGCCTCGGGCAAGACGTCGCTGAAGTTCATCTTCAGCCGCGGAGCGCTGACCGAGGGCGTCGAATACGAGTTCTATATGGAGCCGGCATAGGTCGGGTGGTCGCGGCCTGGCGAGGGTCGACGCGAGCATCGACGCGAGCATCGACGCGAGGATCGCCGAGCTCCGGAGGCTGCGCGCGAGGAGCTCGGCGAGTCGATCGATCGGGGACGTCGCCTGCGGAAGCGGGCGTCGCTCGGAGGTAGCGAGCCCCGGCGCGACAAGTGTCGTCAACGTCAGGAGGGGAGCCGTCGGCAGCGCGCCGGCGGCCGCGGTCGGTGTATGCTCCGGCGTCCTGATGGAGGCGAGGCGAACCTGGTTGGGCATCTTCGGGGCCGGCGCGCTCGCTTGCGCTGGTTCGGGCAGGCCTACGGCGAGCGCGACCGGCGGCGCGACCGAGACGACGGTCGCAGGCACGAGCTCCTCGGAGAGCGCCGGTGACCTGACGACGACGGGCGCGGGCACGAGTACGAGCACGGGCACCGCCGCGAGTACGGGCGCGGGCACCACCGCCGGTGAGAGCACGCGCGGCACGGACCCCAGCTCGACCGGGGAGACCGAGGAGACGACCGCCGGCGCCCCCCTCGACGGCGAATTCCCGGGGATGGTGTCGGTGGACGGCGACGACGGGGTCGATCGCTGCGCGGTCGATCCCGCGGGGGATCTCGAGCGCCAGCTCATCGCCGATCCCGACTACATCCTGGCCTACAGCAGCGGGCTGTCGGCGTGCGGCGTCTGGGCGCCGAGCGCTCACGGCGATGAGATGCGCCATCGCCAAGGGATCGTCCGTCTCCACCGGGCGGCGGCCAACTACCTCGTCGTCAGCATGTCGGTCGAGCCGGGCTTCGCCCCGGGGATCGAGGTTGTGCGGCT
>JAGQIT010001285.1 GCA_020431135.1 Myxococcales bacterium
CGACGAGGAGGACGTGCTGGCGCTCGTGGACGGCGTCGGTGAGCTGGTCGACGAGCGCCTCTTTCGACGAGGGCATCCACAGGTCGTCGGCGGCGATGTCCTTGGAGAACGGTGGTTCGGAGAGGCCGAAGGACGAGAGCCATCGCGGGGTCGTCATCACTTGCCTCCCTTCCGCGGGCGGCGGCGGCCGACGAGGGCGTCGACAAACGCGCTCGGCGGGTCGAAGTCGATCGCGTCGAGGCCACGCCGCACGCGCTTGGTCTTGCGCTTGCGCTTGCGGCCGGCGTTGGCGCGGGGGTCGACGCGGCGCAGCTTCAGGCGCTTGTTCTCCTCCTCGATCCACGGCGACGCCTGCGGGTCCGCGAGGGTGCGCGCGATGGTGACGGTCTTGCCGGCGAGGAAGCCGTGCTCGGCCTCCCATTCGGCGCCGCCGATCGTCAGCGTGCCGTCGCCGCGGATCTGTCGGCTCTCGCGGATCGTCAGGGCGACCCGGAGCTCCTCTTCGGTGACCCGCGGGAGCTGCCTCGAGCGCCAGACCGACCGCGGGCTGCGGCCGAGGAGGCCGGCGTGCGGGGCGTCGTGGTAGCGCCGCTCGAGGAAGGCGACGAGGCGGACCTGGACGTCGTGGAGGCTGTGCTCGGGCCGGACGTAGTCGAGGCAGCCGGCGCGCAGCGTCCTCCAGAAGCGCTCCATCTTGCCCCTGGCCTGAGGGTCATACGGCTTGGCGTGGACCAGGGCGATCCCGAGCCGGCCGCAGATCAGCCTGAGCAGCTCGCCGCGGTACGTCGCGCCGTTGTCGACGTAGAGCGTCTCGGGCTTGCCGTGCTCGCGCAGCGCGAGGAGGAAGAGCTCGATCATGTCGGCCTCGCGCTCGCTGCTCCGCGCCTGAAGGGCGGGGAGGTAGCGCGAGGCGTCGTCGCAGATCCCGTGGACCTTCAGGGGGGTCGTCGTCTTGCCGTGGCTGCGCGCCGGCCCGTGACAGACGTCCGCGTGCCAGATCTCGCCGGGGTGGGCGGCGACCCATCGCCGCCGATCCCGGCCGTCGCTGCGCCCGAGCGAGCGCCGGTCGAGGCCGTGGTCGGCGAGCATCCGCCGCAGCGCCGACTCCTGGACCTCATCCTCTCGCAGCCGCCCCTCCTCGACCAGCGTCTGCACGATCAGCGGCACGCTCGCGCCGGGGTACTCGCGGCGGATCTCGACGATCAGCGTCCGCAGCTCCTCGTTCAGGGCGAGCGCGTGGCCGCGGCGCCGCGACTTCGGACGCAGCCCCTCGAGGCCGCCCTCGCGGTACGCCGCGAGCCAGCGCTTGAGCGTCCCGACCGAGTACCGCCGCGTCGCCCTGGTCCCCGGCGGCGAGAAGCGCTGCGCGCTGAGGTGACGGAGCTCCGCGGAGAGCTGTCCTCGCGGCAAGGTTCGAGACAAGACAGGGCCGATGACCTGGGCGCGAAAGAGCGCCACGGCCTCGCCATGATCCTTCGGTGTGAGCTTGTGAAGCATGCCGGCATTGCGCCGGAGCCCCGGGGCGCCCGGGAGGGGACTGCTGTGGTGGGGGGTTCTTCCTCCTTCGATCACGCCGTGATCCGGCTCAGCGAGCGTGGCCGCTGGCGGACCAGATCCGCTCCGCCTCGCTCGTTCCGGGCCCCGCCCGAGCGCAGAGGATCCGGGAGACGCGCTCGGCGAGCTCGCGGGGCGGGCCGCTCGGGTCCAGCTCGATCGTCGCCCAGATCCGGCCGGAGGCGGCGGCCCTCGCCCAGCGAGCGAGCGTCGACCACCGCTCCGGTCGGCTCGCGCCGGCGATCTGCTGGACGCTGATCGCCGCGCGCACCTCCGCGTCCTGCCGCCGCATCGCGCCCCACAGCAGCAGCGCCACGCCGATCGCCATCGCCGAGTAGAGGTACCCCGGCACCAGCCCGCGCGGGCCCACCACCATCACGGCGCCGCAGCGTTGGCACTCGTAGCGCCGGGTCAAGACCTCGTCGACCTTCGGCTCCTCGCCCAAGGCCGCGGGGCCCAGGATGGGCCGCGCCCGGGTCCCGTTCCCGTGGAGGTTGACGCGACCGCTCAGCTCGACGCCCGGCACCTCGCACGCCACGCACTTGCCCGGCCGCACGTCTCGCGCGCTCGGCAGGTTCTCCTGCCAAGACTTGACGTCGCTCGGGAATTCGACGAAACGTGAGGTGTCCCGGTCTGTTTGACTGCCGCCGGGCCCCGACGAGGTTGGTGCGCCTACACCACCTCGTCACCTAATTCGGCTTCGGGGCTTGCGCTGGCCCCTACTGCGTCTGCGCTCGCTCCCCGAATTCCCGACGCCTGGGAAGGTCTCGGCGGACTTCACCGCGCACGTTCGTTGATCCCGACTACAGTTGTTGCACCGGCGCGAGGATCATCCAGCGTGATCGGTTCAGGACCTCAGCGCCGCATCAGGCGGGGTCGTTAATAGACCCAAGCCTGATCGTTCTTGCGCCGCGGCCGAGAGCGAGTAAACTCGACGCCGGCTCGATCGCAGTAGGTGATCACCGTGTCGTTGATGAAGGCGCTATCGTTGTCCGTGTCGATACCGCGAAGAGGTACAGGGAGCAGCTCTCGGGCTGCCTCCAGCCCCTCGACGACGAGCCCTTGCTCGCGGGCCAGCAACGGGATCATCTCCGTCCAGCCGGACGCGATGTCGGTGAGTACGAGCGTGTGGATGAACTTCCCGCTCATCTTCCCGCCGCAGTGGGCGACGAAGTCGACCTCGAAGAAGCCAGGAGCAGGCTCGTTCCAGTCCGCGAAGGTCCGAATGGGCACCTTGCCACGGGTCGGTGTCGGGCCCCTCCGTCGGCGACCGAGAGACTTGCCTC
>JAGQIT010001286.1 GCA_020431135.1 Myxococcales bacterium
TGCCTGATCTGCGGTTTCATCTACGACCCGGCCGAGGGCGATCCGGACGGCGGCATCCCCCCCGGGACGGCGTTCGAGGCGATCCCCGACGACTGGTGCTGCCCCGAGTGTGGGGCGACCAAGGAGGACTTCGAGCCCGTCGAGGACTGAGGTCCCGCGCGGGACCTCTGCCAGGCGCTCCTAGAGCCCGGCGAAGTGGGTCAGCGGCATGCCGACGCGGGCCGCCCAGGCGGCCTCGTTGTGCGGCGCGTCCGGCTCCCACCAGTGCCAGAGATCGAGGTCGAAGGTGTAGCCGAGGCCGGCGAGCGCGTCGCGGAGCTGGTTGTTCTCGCAGTAGTTGTCGCTCGCCGCGAGGTCGTCGTCGTCGATCCCGTCGAGGTCGCTGTCGACGCAGGGCATGCCCCCGTCGCCGCCGCCGCTGTCGAGGTAGATCGCGAACGGGCGCTTGCCTGCCTGCTCGTAGATCTCGAGGATCGTCGGGTTGTTGACGCCGTCGCCGATCGACCCCCAGCCGACGGTCCCGGACATCGAGATGACCATGTCGTAGTCGTCCGGGTAGAGGTCGGCGATGACGAAGGAGATCAGGCCGCCGAGCGACGAGCCCATCACGGCGGACGTGAGCGGCTCGCCGTAGGCCGCCTCCATCCGCGGCCGGATCTGCTCGTGGACGAGCTTGGCGTAGTCGGGGCCCTTGCCGCCGACGGTCATCTTCTGGATCACGTCGGTGACGTGGGTGTACTCGTCCATCCGCGCCGGCGTGTTGTCGACGCCGACGATCAGCATCTCCGGCGGCACGCTCTCCTGGAGCTTCCAGCCGCCCCAGATCGCGTCCGGGTCGAAGAGGTTCTGGCCGTCGGCGGCGTAGATGGCGTGCGAGAACAGCCCGTCCTGCGGCACGTAGACCTGGAGATCGCGCGGCTCGAGGCCGAAGCCGGCGACGTTGAACCACCGCTCGAGGTGGGGCGCGCTCGCGCGGACGAGCGAGAACTCGCCGAAGGCGTCGTAGTCGTAGCGCCGGGCCATCGGATCCGGGATGTAGACGTCGACGTTGTCGACGAACTTGTACTTGGCGCCGTCGGGCGCGGCGATCTCGAGCTCGACCCAGCGCAGCGCCCCGGCCTCGTTCATGGCGAGCGGGGCCCAGCCGTTGAAGTCGCCGACGAGGCTCCAGGTGCCGGGACCGCACAGGCAGGCGAAGTAGTAGGTCCCGCCCTCGCCGGCGATCGGCAGGCCGTCGGAGTCGCTGATCTGCTGGAGCGCGTCGGCCGGGTCGAGCTCGCCCTCGATCGCCAGCAGGAGGAGCTCCTCGTCGGTGAGGTCGCCGCCGGTGGTCGTCCCTGAGTCGCTGTCGCTGTCGGTCGCACCCGTGCTCCCGGTCGTCCCCGTCGTCCCCGTCGTCGCGTCCGTCGTCGCCTCCGTCGTCTCGCCCGTCGTCGAGCCCGTCGTGCCGCCGGTCGTCGTCGAGCCCGTCGTCGCGTCCGTCTTCGCGTCGTCCGTGCCGGCAGAGGTCGGCATCGGCCCGGTGGCGGTCGTCGCCGTCGTCGCCGTCGTCGTCGCCGACGTCTCGGAGCCCACCGAGGCGCTCGTCTCTTCACCGTTGGCGCAGCCGCCGAGGGCGAGGGTCGCGGCGGCGAGGAGGAGCGTCGAGGGGCGAAGGAGCGGGCGCTGGCGCGGCATGGTTCGTTCTCCGGAGCGCGGACGATAACGCGCGCCTGACCCGCGGTCGAGCCTCTGCGCGCACGCGCATGCAGGGGTCGGCGTCCGCCCCATCGCCCCCGCGCCGTCGGCCGACGCTCCCAAGGCCGACGCCCGGCTGCTAGCGTAGTGATCGGGATGGCGGACACTCGCAGCGAGGGAGGCGCGTCAGGGCCTCGGCGCCGGCTCAGGCGGCTCCTCGCGACGCCTACCTTCGCCGATCTCGAGAAGCAGCGCGTCGCCCGGATCCTCGCCAACCTCCTCCGCCTGCTGATCTTCGCCACCCTCGGCACGGGCCTCGTCCAGTCCATGATCCTCGGGCCCAACGAGGGGGTGGTGAGCCTCGCCCTCGCCGGCCTCTTCGCCGCCGCGCTCTTCGGCCTCCTCAAGCTCGGCTACGTCCAGACGGTCGCGGTCCTCCTCCTCCTCAACCTGACGATCCTGATCAACGTCCCGGCGATCGGCTTCGGCGGGATCCTCAGCCCGTCGCTCGGCGGCAACCTGCTGATCATCCTGATGGCGATCCTGACGGTGCCGACCTGGCTCGTCGTCGCCTTCGGCGTCCTCATCCTCGGCGCCCTCACCGGGATCTACTACCTCGACGTCAGCGGCATCGGGGCGACGCTGCCGCTCCCGCCGACGCCGGTGACCCCGGAGATGGGCCTGATGACGCGGGTCATCCACATCTTCGGCGCCGTCTACTTCCTCTACCTGGCGATCCGCAGCCTCAACGACGCCCTCCGCCGGGCCCAGGCCGAGGAGCAGCGGGCCGCCGCCCTCCTCGAGGAGGCGTCGCTCGCCCGCGAGGAGGCGGAGGCGGCGAACCTCGCCAAGAGCCGCTTCCTCGCC
>JAGQIT010001287.1 GCA_020431135.1 Myxococcales bacterium
ATGATCGAGCGCGACCTGCCGAGGTGCGAGTGATGCCCGCGCGCGACCTCGTCGTCGCGACCTCGGCGCTCCTGTGCCTCGTCGGCTGCCGCCCGCGCGGCCCCGTCAACCTCTGCCCGCGCTTCGAGGTCGCCGCCGAGGAGGCCCGTGAGAACGAGAGCCGCGAGCTCGACCCGGCGACGTGGCTCGGCGAGATGCTCCCGGGCTTCGACCGCCAGCACGCGCTCCCTCCAGAGGACCTCCGGGACTGCCGCGGCCGCCGCGTCGAGGCCCCGGTCAACACCTGCGACGCCGACCCCGCCGCCGACCTCGCCGCCGACCCCGCCCCGCTCCCGACCCGCCCGCTCGGACCCGACGATCTCGCCTTCGCCGATCGCGAGGGCGGCGAGTTCCTGATCTGGGCGAAGGCCCGCCGCTACAGCGACGGCGAGGCGCTCGGCCCCGTCGCCTTCGCGCGGTGGACCGCGCGCGGCGCGTCGATCATCTCGGTCGGCCCGCTCCGAGCCCCGGCCGATCACACGCGCCTTCGCCTCGAGCCGCTCGCCGAAGGCGAGGTCTTGGTGGTCGAGGGCGACGCCTGCCCGGAGGGCGCTCCGTGCCGCCGCGTCGTCCGCCTGCTCCCCTACGTGGACGGTCACTTCGTCGACCCGCCGGTGCGGCTGCGCGGGGGCGGCTGCGCGGGACCGGCGACCTTCCCGCTGACCGCCGACGCCGAGGTCGCGCTCGCCAGCGGGAAGCTCCGCCGCTTCCGCCTCCAGCGCAGCGTCGTCGTCAAGGACGGCGCCGCGATCGTCTTCGAGGAGGTGGTCGTGACGGACGTCGACCCGCGCCAGGAGAGCGGCGCTGGCACCGAATTCCGGCGCTCGAGCAAGGAGCGTCGGCTCACCTACGATCCCGAGGGGCTGATCGTCGATCCCGGCATCTGGGCCGAGATCCTGCTCGAGGACGGCTCGATCCGCCCGAGCGACTTCACCGTCACGACGCGAGCGCCTGCGTCGCTCCCGACGCGCCTGAGCCGGCGCCGCTCAGTCGACGCCCTCCGGCCGGTCGACGTCGCGACGCTCGCGGATCCGCTGGTTCTTCTTGAAGTCGAGGTCGATCGTCTTGATCCGCCGCTTCTTGACCTTGCGCCGCTTCGGCCGGGTCAAGTAGACGTCGTTGGCCTCGGCGAGCGCCTCGACCTTGCCGAGGGACATCCGCAGGCGCCGCTTCTCGCGGCGGCGGAAGACCTTGGGCGCCTTGTAGCCCGCGCGCTCGGGGACGACCGCGAGCTTGTAGCGCTCATCCTCGGTCTGGACGAACCCGAGGGCGCAGGCGATCTGGTCGCACATCCGCAGATCGAAGCTGACCCAGAGGATCGGCATGCCGTTCGCCTCGCCGAGGCCGATGATCTTCCCCCGCGTGCCGCGGCCGATCGGGATCACCTTGGGCTTTCGCAGCTGGCGCTCGGTCACCTCGCGGTTGACCTCAAAGGACTCCTTCGCCGCCTCCTCGTCGTAGCGGAGGATCGTCGCGCGACGGACGTGGACGCGGAGGTCATCGACGCCGCCCCCCTTGGCCTCGATCTTCGCGAGCTCCTGCGGGGTCAGGCGGAGGCGACGGGCGCACCCGAGCTCGACGACGGCGCTGAGGACCGACGCCGCCACGACCAGACGAGCGAGGGCAGCCTCGATGGGACGACGAGAGCGCATCAACGGCCCCGCACGTTGACCCGACGGGCGGCAGGAGTCAATGGGAGGACAGGATGATTTCAGTCGAGATCATGCGGCCCGATCAAGGAGCCGACATACGCACATTCGACAAGCACGAGATATTGATTGGTCGTAAGCCAGATAACGACATTGTCATTGAGGAGCGCGATGTCTCCGGTCGCCACGCCTGCCTCCGCGTCGCCGACGGCGCCGTGACGATCATCGATCTGGGATCCACCAACGGCACCTATGTTGATGGTGCGCCGATCGAGACGCGGGTTCTCCACGCGGACGCGCTCGTCCAGGTCGCCGGGCATACGCTCAAGATCCACGCCGCGCCCGCCCCGGAGGCCCTCGAACGCGCGCTCGTCGATCCGCCGCTCTTGGGGGAGCCCCCGCCGCCCCTCCTCGGCGTCGACGACCTCCCGCCGCTTCTCGTCGGGGTTCAGGTCGCGCCCGACACGACCCGAGCGGCCGAGCCCGCGCTTCTCGATCCGGGCGCAGCGAGCGCCGTCGGCACGGATCGACACGCGACCGTCCCGCCGAAGCTCCTCGACGCGGGAGCCTCGCCACGCCTGCCCGCCGCGCCCGCCCTCCCGGTGTCCGCTGGCGGTGCTCACTACGCGACCCTCGCGGCGCCGACGCCCGCGCCCGAGCCTCCTCCTGGCGCGGGCGCTGCCCCGTATCACGGCGCGCAGGCCCCTCCCGCGCCCATCCGTGAGAGCGCCGTGGAGC
>JAGQIT010000114.1:0-2810 GCA_020431135.1 Myxococcales bacterium
GAGCCGGAACCTGAGCCCGAGCCCGAGCCCGCCCCCGAGCTCCGCGCCGCCCTCGAGGCGACCGGCGAGCACAGCGAGCTCCTCGCCGCCCTCGAGCGCGCCGGGCTCGAGGGTCTCCTCGACCTCGACGAGAACCAACCGCGCACCCTCCTGGCGCCGACCGACGCCGCCTTCGCGGCGCTGAGCAAGCGCGACAAGCGGCTGCTCGAGCGGCCGGAGGCCCTGCGCGCGCGCCTGCGTCGACATCTCCTCGTCGGCGCCTACGACCGCGCGGCGATCGCCTCGACGGCACAGGTCGAGTCGCTCGACGGCGAGGCCCTCGCGATCGGCGTCGACGGCGATGTCGACGGCGGCGGCGTCGCGCCGACGATCGACAGGATCCGGCTCGGCAACGACGCGATCGAGGTCCGCGGCGGCGCCCTGCTCCCGATCGACGCGCTCCTCCCCGCGTCTCCGAAGGGGTTTAAGCCGAAGCCGAAGCCGAAGCCGACGCCCGAGGCGAAGCCCGCCGACGCGGCGACGAGCGAGCCGCCGGCGAAGCCCGCGAAGGCCGCCGCCGCGACGACGACGAAGCCCGCGACGTCGACGAAGCCCAGCGCGCAAGACAAGCCCGCGAACCCGCCTGCGCCCTAGCCTATGGCGATAGGCAGCGTGCGCGGCCCCGGCCCGCGCTCGCTACCGATCGCGGAGTCATGTCGACGCGGCGCCCTCGCACGCCTCGCGGCCGAGCCCGGCGCTACGGGCAGGTCCACTGGGAGATCTCGGAGTAGTCCTCGAAGAACCACTCCTGATAGCCGTACTCCGCCGCCCCCTCGAAGTCCGTCCCGGTGACCATCGGCGTGCCGTCGCAGACGCCGTCGCAGGGGCGAAAGGCCGCCGTCCCCGAGCAGGCGAAATTGGTCGAGACGCACTCGAGGCACGCCGCCGACGCCGGGCTCTGCTCCGCCGTGTCGACGCAGGCGTCGACGCAGATCGTCTGCATCGCGTCGGCGTCGGCCCACTCACAATCCCCTGGCATCTCCCCGCTCGGCGCGAACTCCTGCGCCGTACACGTGACGACGCGCTCACATACGATGCCGCAGAGGTCCTCGTACTCCGAGGGCTGGGTCGTGTCCGACTCCGTCGCGGTGTCCGAGTCCATGTCCTGCTCTTTGCATCCCACGAGGAGGAGGAGGAGGAGCGGCAGGCGTTGAAGAATCTCGATTTTGCACATGGCTGGGGAGCCCCCTGGAGTCGAGAGGGAGCGCCAGGGATGATACTAGAGGCGAACTGCCCTCTCCAAGCCGCGCGACGCGGTGGGAGGAGGTCGCGCTCCGTCGACGAACCACCGTTCGCACGCAGGAGTCGTCGGCGAGGCCCACTCCGAGAGGACGCCCGCCGCCGCGGCAATTTCTTCGGGCAGTTCGGGGGCCCAGAGCCTCCGACGATGGCCGCGCGCAGGTCCGTGTCGGAGCGCCGCGGCTCATGACGCCCTCCGGTCATTGGGTACACGTCGCGGCCGCGAGCCCGACTCGACATCGAAGAATCAGCGGCCTTGGCGACTCCGGTGTATGCCCACTTCAACGCGCACTGTACATTCGGGAGAAATGCGTAGAGTGTGAAATGCCGCGGTCACTCAGCGGACATCCACGCTCCCACGACCCACCGCAAACCGTCCTGCGACGGACTCAATTGTCCGGCTGCGACGCCGCAGGGTCCGCGACCACATCCGCGTGGATCGAGCCGCTCGTGTCGAGCCATACGTACCAGCGCTCCCCCGGCTTGACGAGGAGCGCGACGTGGTGGTCGTCCTCCGACCAGAGCGCCACGCGGCCCGCGGGCACCCAGTAGCGCTCGTCGGGCCGGCGGGCGGCGACGACGAGCGCCCCCTCGTGAAGCGCAGCAGGATCCTCCCCGAGGCGCGCGAGCAGGGCCGCCAGGTCCTCCTTGGGCGCCGGCCCGGGGGCGGCGGAGAAGGCGAGGATCGCCGCGGGCACGCAGCGCGCGGGGATCTCCGCGGCTGGACTCGCCGACTCATAATAGCCCTTGGGACAGCCTCCTCGATCCGGGCGGGGGCGCACGCGGGGGTCGGTGCTCACGCCGGCGCGCGCGCGGGCGACGAGACGCGGGCCGCCGCGCTCCGCGTCGACGAGGCGCAGCGCCTGGGTGGGCGGCGCGAAGACGAGGGTCTTAGTGTGGGCGAAGAACCACGCCTGGGCGCGCAGCGGATCCGCGGGGATCTCGAGCTGCGCTCCGGGCTCGACGACCACCCAGGGCTCGTCGCGCACGAGGACGCAGGTCTCGCGCGCGCGAGGATCGGTGTGGCCCGCGCTCGGATCGCCGGCGGCGAGCCACTCGAGGCCGAGCTCGAGGGTCGTCATCGGCTGCCCGGGCCGCGGACCCGGCAGCGCCAGCGAGTGGGGATCGTGGGGGCAGCGCTCCGCGGGCGGTCGGCGACGGAGCCGCTCAAGGGCCGCGCGCCGACCGGTGAGCGTGCATTCGGGGCGGAGCTCGCCGCCCTCGCCGGGGCCGCCGGGCACCTCGATCTCGTCGGGCCCGCACTCCGGCGGGATCCAGCGCTCCGCGGGCGGCGGAGGATCGACGGCGAGAGGTTGATCCGTGACCGCGGCGTCGGTCGCCAGCGACGCAGCGACGGCGGGCTCACGGGCGTCGCCGTCAGCCTCGCCAGGGACCGCGCTCGCTGGGCGCCCGCACGCCGCGGCGACGAGGAGCAGCGCCGACAGGATTGCCCGTGTCCGTGTCCCCCGCACCTCGGAGAGTCTAGCAACCCAGGGCAGCGGCCCCGCGCACCGTCGCTTGTCCGCATCGCC
>JAGQIT010000114.1:2837-14296 GCA_020431135.1 Myxococcales bacterium
CGCTAGCCCGCGCCGAAGAGCTGTGCGAGCGCCTCGAGGACCCACGCCGGCTGCGAATAGGCCTCGGCGTCGCTGCGGGCCCGCGGGGCGACGACCCGGGCGACGACGTGGCCCGGCGGGTCCTGGGGCTCGGCCTCGCGCTCGACGAGGTGGACCTCGACGCTCTCGGGGCAGTCGGCGCAGCGGGGCATCGCCGCCTCGCGGGTCGCGTAGGCCTGGGCGCAGTCGTCGATGTCGACCTCGATCACGTCCGGCGCCGACACGGCGATGCCGCTGCGATCGACCTCGCCGAGGCGGACCATCTCGAGGGCGAGGCCGTGGAGGAGGAAGGTCGCGCGGGTCAGGTCGCGCGGCGCCGGCTCGACGCCGCTGAGCTCGAGGTCGACGCTGCCGAAGCGGCGCATGCCGCGGGTCGCCAGGCGCAGGAGGCCGGCGTTCGCCGGATCCGGGAAGGGGACCACCGGGATCTGATCGGCGACGTTGCCGAGGCTCGCGCGCAGGCGGCGGTCGGCGAACTCGTCGACGGTGACGATCTCGAGGGTGTCGGGGTCGTGGATCAGGGCGCCGCGATCGCGGGCGATCACGCGGACCAGCGTCTGGAGGAGGCGGAGGCCGCGGACGCCGTGCTGGTTGCGGTACTCGCCGCGGAGCACCAGCGACCAGCTGCGCTCGCCGATCATCGCCCGCTCCTCGTGGCTGAGCCCGCGGGTGAGCTCGAGGTCGGTGAGCACCGACGGGCTGATCACCTCGTGGGTCGCGACGACGTCGACGTAGAGGCCGAGGAGCTCGCTCGCCCGCTGGTACTGCGCGGGGTCGCTGCCATCGCTGTCGGCGCCTGGGGCGAGGCGCGGCGCGCCAGCGCCCGCCGCCGCCGGCTCGGTGGCGATCATCGCCAGGAGGCGGCGGACCTCGGGGTCCTCGAGGCTGCTAGGAAAGGCCGCCCGCACCGCGGCCTGGAGCTCGTCACGGGTCGGGGTCGGCGGCGCGTCCTTGCTCCCGTCGGGGAGGAGGAGGACGTAGGGGTAGTTGATCCGGTCGGCGAAGACGACGCTGTGCTGAAGCTCGCGCTTGCGCGCCTCCTCGGCCGCCGCCTCGTCGACGACCGCCTTGTCGGCGCCGCCCGTCGCCGCGTCGCCGCTGTCCGCCTTCGCCGCGGCCTCGGCCGCCCCGGACTTCGGCGTGTCGCCGCGGCCGCAGGCGAGGACCAGACCGAGACTGAGGCTGAGAGCGACGCGCTGGCGCCGGCTCAAACTTGGCCTCCGTAGCGGCTGAGGAGCTCCGCGACCAGCTCGGGCGCGACGTTGCCCCCGGAGAGGAGGACGCCGATCCGCGGCCTGCGGGCGCGCGCTGGCCCGGGCTCTGGGCTCAGCGCCTCCTCGGCGCCGACCTGCTCGATGCCCGCGCTATCCTCCGCGTCCGCGTCCGCGTCCGCGCTCGCCTCGACGTCGTCGACGTCGGCGCTCGCGCCCGCCTGCTGGATCGGCAGCGCCCGCCGCAGGGCGACGGCGAGCGCCGCGGCACCGGAGGGCTCGACGAGGATCTTGCCGGCGAGCAGCAGTCGGACCATCGCCAATCCGAGCTCGTCGTCCTCGACCCGGAAGGCGCCGCTGACCGTGCGCGCGGCGATCTCCCAGTTGAGCGCGCCGATCCGCACGGGCTTGAGGCCGTCGGCGATCGTCGGCCCCGGCTGGACGTCGACGCGCTCGCCGGCCTCGAAGCTGCGGGCGAAGGCGTCGCAATTCGCCGGCTCCGCCGTGAACACCGGGATCCCCTCCTCCTCGCAGACGAGGCAGGCGCCGGCCAGGAGCCCGCCGCCGCCGACCGGGATCACGAGCGCGTCGAGGCCCCCGCCGCCGGTCGCGTCGGCGACCTGGGCGCACAGCTCGAGGGTCGCCGTGCCCTGGCCGCAGATCGTGTCGGCGTGGTCGAAGGGCTCGATGATCGCCGCGCCGGTGCGCTCCGCGAGCTCGAGCGCCGCCTTGCGCCGGTCGTCGGAGGTCGTCCCGGCGAAGACGATCTCGGCGCCGAGGGCCCGGACGCCGGCGACCTTCACCTTGGGCGCGTCGATCGGCATGGCGATCGTCGCCGGGATCCCGAAGGCCCGCGCCGCGTAGGCGACCGCCTGGGCGTGGTTGCCCGACGAGTAGGTGATCACGCCGCGGGCCCGGAGCGCCGGGTCGAGGCGGCTGAGGGCGTTGAGCGCCCCGCGGGCCTTGAAGGCGCCGACGTGCTGGAGGTTCTCGGCCTTGAGCCAGATCTCGGCGTCGGCGAGCTCGTCGAGGGCGGCGCAGCGCAGCGCCGGGGTCCGGCGCACGCGCTCGCCGAGGCGCTCGGCGGCCGCCCGGACGTCATCGATGCTCAGCGGGGCCGCGGCGGCCCCCTCCGCGCCTTGAGTTGCGTCGTCTGCGAGCTTCACGTCGGTCTCCTCCGCGGCCGCAGGCTACACCAAAGCCGCGGCCGCGGGCCAAACCAGGCGCCGACCCGGCCGCGGCGGGTGGCGGCGCCGTCGCCGATCGGGTACTCCTACGCGGCCGTGCGCGTGCGTGCTCCGAGCCTCTCGCCCTGGGTTTGGGCCGCCCTCGCGGCCGCGTTCGTGATCGTCCTCCAGACGACGACCCTCGCGGCCTGCGGCCCCTGGGACCCCTGGGAGACCCACTACGGCGAGGTCGCCCGCCAGATCCTCGTCCGCCACGACCCGATCGACCTGTGGTGGAAGCCGGGCTACGGCCCGAGCGGCAACGCCGAGAACGTCTTCTGGTCGAAGCCCGCCCTCCCCTTCTGGTTGATGGCGCTGAGCATGAAGATCCTCGGCGTCGGCGCCGGCCCGGCCGCCGACGAGATGGTCCGCGGCGCCCTCCCGGTCCTGGCGATCCGCCTGCCGAGCATGATCGCCGGCTGGCTGAGCGCCGCCTTCCTCGGCTACGTGACCTGGCGACTCGGACAGGTGCGCGCGAAGACCGACGCCGCCAAGCGCAGCGCCGCCAACGCGGGGATCCTCGTCGCGCTGATCCTCTCGCTGATGCCGCAGTGGGCGATCGTCACCCGCCAGGCGCTCACCGACATGTTCTTCGTCGGCCCGGTCGTCCTGGCGATGGGCGCGTGGGCGATGGCCTGGCTGCAGCCCGACCGCGAGCTCCGGCGCTGGACCCTGCCCTTCAAGCTCCGCGGCCGCAGCCTCTCGGTGCCGCTCGTCGACCGCGCCTACCTGACCTTCGGCGTCCTCTTCCTCCTCGCGGTGATCGCCCCGCTCGCCGCCCTCGACCTCCACGTCCTCTCCGAGGAGACCCGCAGGCGCGTCGCCGGCTTCATCAAGCGCCCCGACGTCCCCAACGTGCGGACCCTCTGGGAGATCCACCTCCACCTGATCATCTACTGGGTCTTCGCCGGCCTGACCTTCGCCGCGTCGCTCCTGTGGCACCGGCGCTCGCAGGCGTGGATGGGCGTCCTCTACCTCGCCGCCGGCCTCTCGCTCCTCGGCAAGGGGCTGATAGGCCCCGGCCTCATCGGCCTCCTCGTCCTCGCCGACATGGCCGTCAGCTCGCGCTTCCACCTCCTGCGCCGCTGCGGCCTGCCGACCGGGGCGCTCCTCTTCGCCCTCGCGTCGTTCCCCTGGCACCACGCGATGGTGCTCTACCGCGGCGAGCGCTTCTTCAACGAGCTGATCATCCTCAACAACCTCGCGCGCTTCGGCTCCGGCGAGCAGGAGCAGGCGGTCGGCGGCTTCACCTTCTACCTGCACACCCTCGGCCTCGCCGCCCTCCCCTGGGTCGCGGCCCTGCCGGCGGCGCTGTGGCGGGCGCTCCGCCCCGACGACGACGGCGACGACGAGCCGACCGCGCAGCTCCGCCGCTTCGCCCTCCTCTGGCTCGCGGTCTCGCTGCTCCTCCTGACCTACAGCGTCACCAAGTACTACCATTACTTGCTGCCGGCGCTGCCGCCGATGGCCGTCCTCCTCGGCCTCTGGCTCGGCGGCTCGCTCAGCGGCCGCGACCGTACCTGGCTCAAGGAGCACCCGCAGATCCGCTGGCTCGCCGCCGCCCTCGGGATCGGCCTGATCGCCGCCGTCGTCCGCGACGCGATCCACGAGCCCGCGTGGATCGTCCACCTGACGACCTACCTCTACACGCTGATGTGGCGCGAGGGCACGCCGCCGGTCGACATCCTCGGCTGGCTCAGCCTCCCCTTCGCCGCTGGCCTCGTCCTCTGGGCGCTGCTGCGCCCGCGCCTCGCCGCCGCCGCGATGATCTGCTCGTCGGTCGCCGTGTCGACCTGGCTCTTCGCCGTCTACCTGCCCAAGGCCTCCGAGCACTGGTCGCAGCGCTCGGCGATCGCCACCTACTACGACAACCGCGCCGAGGGCGACCCGCTCCTCTCCTACTGGTTCTACTACCGAGGCGAGACCTTCCTCAGCAAGGCCGACGTCTGGGTCAGCAAAGAGGCCAAGCGCGACAAGCTCCGCGAGTTCATCGACCTCAAGCGCGGCGTCGCCGAGAATCTGTGGCTTATCACCACAAAGAGCCACATGAAGCGCGTCTCCGAGACGATGCTCCCCCGCGACGTCAAGGACGGCGCTGTGGTGGTCTACGCGAACGCGCATTATGAGCTGCTGAAGATCCCGCTGCCGCCGCCGGTCGAGCAGTGAGCCCGGCCGAGAGACAGCGCAGGCGATCGCGCCGTCACGAAGATGGAGTGCCTCACCTCCGCCGCCGAGTCGCCGAGCGCCGTCATTGCTGCGATCGAGGGCGACTCCATCGAGTGTCTGGCGGCCGAGGCTGCGGACATGCCCGTCTGCGCCAGCGTCAGCGGCGGCGACGCCTGCCAAGCGACATGGAAGACGGGCCTGGCTTCACAGCCGCGCGACCCGTCGATGAGCGCCACGAGGGCGCGACGCCGCCGAGAGCCGCGCCGCGCCCTCGCGGACGCGCTCAGTAGATAGAGGCGAACTCTTCGAGCCGCAGCGCCGTCTCCTTGAGCTCCTTCGCGTAGCCCTCGACCGCCTCGCGGACGATCCGGCGGAGGCTATCCTCCGCATCCCCGATGAGGCCCTCGGGACCCGCACCTGCGTCGAGCCGCGCCCGGAGGCCCTTGATGTAGGTGCCAATGAGGCGCACTACGAATTCATCTCTCTTGAATTCCTCCGTGCTCGGCATCCCCTCCCTCAGCGCCCCGAGGAGCTCGGCGAACGCCGGCCGTGAGAGGCTCCGCCGCAGCTCCGCCACGGCGGCCCTCCCGAGTTCATGCACTGGAGTATGCCTGTAGTCGACCGCAGCGGGGAGCTCGAGAGCCTCGGCGATCGCCCCCCCGATCCGCCGCACGCGGAGCGCTCGTGGCAGCAACCACCACGCCTCCCCGAGGTAGACGTCGAAGATGCTGCGCGCGCTAGGCTTCCCCTCGATCTCCTCGAGATTGTAATGGACATAGTGGTGCCATGAAGTGTCCGCGACGATTCTGCCGGCCTTGACGACCTGACCGTCCCAGACCGCCATTAGCGGGAAGGTCTCCCCTCGGCGCCAATTCACGCAGTCCGCGATGAGCTGCGGATCTGGAACGGAGGATCCCTCGAGCAACCACTCCTCCCTCCACCGCTCCAGCTCCTCACCCGAGAGATCCTCCCTCGCTAGGTCCGGCGCGCGCACGGCCCCCTCGTGAGGATGGTCGGGGAAATACTGCGGCTCATCTCCGGAGAAGATCGGGTGAACGGGTCGGCGAACGATGACGCGTTGGGGCTTCCCGTCGCGCTCCTCACCAGGCGTCCAGATCGAGTCGTTTCTCCCGTCCCCAAGGCCCGGACGCGCACCCCACTCCCTCAGGTGGCGCGCGCGTGGAACTCGGCTGCCGACGGCTCGGCCCAGCCCCTTCGGCCCGCCGGTCCCACTCTCGTCTAGATCGGCGTGGTCGCCGGTGATGAGGACACCACCGCCCTTGTCCATCCACGCGCGGAGCGCCGCGGTCTCATCGTCGGCGAGCGGCTGCGAGTCCGACATCGACGCGAGGAAGAACCAGACCTCGGCGAAGTCCTGAAGGATCTCCGCGCTAAGCGGCAGCTCTCTCCCGCGATACTCGATCTCGTAGCCAGCCGCCGTAAGAACGCCCGCCAGCTCCACGAGAGTGAGATTTCCCGGCTCAGGGTCCAACGGGTTGGGGCGAAACCGCTCGTCGTCGACGTAGAATAGGATCTTCGGCGTCGGCTTCGGCGCCCCCTGGCGAGCGATGTGCCTGCCGAGGAAGTCGTTAATCTCTTCGTATAGAGTCTCCACGAGCTCCTCCTAGGCCGGCGGCCGGCGCTTGATGATCACCGTCTGTGTCCGCTGTAGGAGCGATGTGCTAACCATCGTCTTGATCACGAAGACAAGGCTAACAACGTCGCCGTCTCCAGGCGGTATGCTGACGTCCATCCTAGAGAATGGCGGGTTCGCCGTCGAATCCTTAGACCAGACGCCCGAGTACGGCCCCGAACTATCCTTCCCAGCGGTGAGCACGGTGAACGCTTGACTCGCGCCGTCATCCACCTTCAGCGTAAAAGTATCAATATGCCCAGACTCCTGCTGGGATTTGAAGCTGAGGAGGACCCACGAGCAGCAGTCTCCCGGAGTGCAAGTCCCGCCACTGGCGCCCTCGGTGAATTCGACCGTCATCTCGATGTCGCTCTCACTACTGTTAACGCTCGGCTTGAGCCGGACGTCCGTAGGATCTGTAATCTCTGAACAACTCATCCACGACCTCACGTTTCTGGGCTCGCAGAGCCCCTCTCCCAACACAGCCCCCAGACAACGCCGCACAGCGACATCTACCAACACCCCGCAGCGCTCCGCCCCGGGTGCTCCTCCGGTGTCACGCCACCTTCAGGAGGGCTTTCACTACATAGCCTAATTCAGCACACACCGCACGACAACACATTTAACATATTTTAGAGAGATCAACCGTCGACCACGCACGACGCCCCCGCTCCTCGCAAGTAGACGAGGAACCGGTCGTCCGAGTCAGCGGGCGCCAAACGAAGGAGCCGGGCCACATCGACGCACGACGGCGCCTGCTCAAGCAGGCGCGCCCCGAGTTCATCATAGGACTCCGCGATCGAAGCGTTTTTCGGCCCGAGCGCCTGCCGAAGCCCGTCCACGCCCTCGACGTAGTGCGCCACAGCCCCGTTGTAGTCCCCGGCCTCGAAGAGCGCATCGGCGAGTTCGATGTCGATCTGGGCGATGCTGTCAATCGGGGCCGCTCCGGTGACAAACGCCTCGCGGGCCGCAGTGAACGCCCGCAGCGCGCCGGCCTCGTCGCCGTCGGCCCGGCGCAGCTCGCCGAGCAGCGACAGCGCATAGCCGCGATCGGCTCGCTCTGGATAGCGGCGATAGAGGCCTAGAGCCCGGTCGATATGCGCACCCGCGACGTCGCGCTCGTCGCTCAAGTACGCGACCTGAGCGGCGGCGAGATCATTATCCGCGCGCTCGATCGCCTCGCTCCCGCGGAGCGACACGATGATCGGGTCCGCCGTCGCCAACAGCGCCGACGCCTCACGCAACGCAGCCGGGTCCTTGGACTGCAGCAGCGCCGTCGACAGCGCATACATAGCGTCGGCGACGAGCATGTGCTCGTCACCGACCGCGCGACGGACCCCGGCAAGTCCTCGCTCGATAAGCTCGACAGCCTCGTCCGTCTCGCCGAGCCCCGTGAGATTCGATCCGTGGTGGAGTCGCGCGATCTCAACAGCGAGATGCTCAGGCCCATAAACGGACTCTCGAAGCTCCATCGCCGAGCGGCTCGCTTGCGCCGCGCCGACGAGGTCCCCCTCGGCCTGGAGAACGCTGCTGCGAGCGAGCTCGACGTCCGCGCGCTGGGAGGTCGTCGCGCCGCGTCGGCGAAGCCACGCCTCAGCCTCATCCAGAAGCGGACCGGCCGTGGCCGGTCGCTCCGCGACCTCGGCCTGGATCCGCCATGCCCAAAGCTCGCTGACGAGCGTATCGTGCGCCGCCCCGACGGCGAGGAGACCGGCCTCGCGCAGGAGCTCGCTCGCTACGCCGATCTCGCGTGAGAGGAACGCCAGGCGCCCGCGCTGATACAGCGCCTCAGCCAGCGCAGGCTCGTACCCGATGACCCGCGCGCTGTCGACGAGTGCGCTTGCCCGCCGCGACGTCTCCTCGCCGAGGTCCCCGACGAGTTCTGCTGCGCGGACCTTGCCGAGTTCACGGCGCAGCGCCCCGAGGGCCGCCCGCTCCGCGACCGTCGGCGGCCGTGTGCCGAGCCGCAGCGCCCGCAGATCGTCGCATGTTGCGACGTCCTCGAGCCCGGCGACCGCCTTGGGGAGCGCGCGCAGGAGTTCGTCCTCGGCGCTCTCTAGTTCCCCGACCACCGCGTCGACGACCTCGGCTCTGCGCCGGAGGCAGTCGACGCGCAAGTCGTGGAGCTCCGCAGAGAGCGCTCCGCGGCTGTGGGCTACACAACCATTTATATAGGAGTCGCGGATCGAGTCTGCGTAGCGATCGAGCATCGCCGCGCTGCTCGACCACAGCACATCCGCGTAGGGCGCGGTCGAGCTGGCAAAGACCTCCGCTACGGCCGCCCGCCGCCGCTCGTCCCAGACCCCAGCGAGGAGCTCGCTGCCGTCGCCGCAAGCGTCACCGCGAAGCGCGAGCGCTGCGCCCAACATCGCCGTCAGGATCGCGGCGCCGCCGACCAGTCGCGGCCATGAGCGACGCACCGCGAGCGCGCTGAGGAGCGCATCCATCGACGGGAAGCGCCGCTCGGGATCGACCGCGAGCCCGCGGACGAGCGCGCGGTGAATACGACGCGGCACCCCGATACGCGGTTGCTCACGCAGCGCCCCCTCGAGAACGGCCGTCGCGTAGGTCACGGTGCTGTCGCCCGTGAACGGTCGGTCGCTGTAGAGCGCCTCATACAGCGCCACGCAGAAGCTGAACTGATCGCTCGCAGCTGTGGCTTCGTGGCCACGCAGCCGCTCCGCGGACATGTACGCCGGCGTCCCGGCGACGACTCCGGAAGCGGTCAAGGCCGCGGCCAGCGAGACACTCGCCAGCGGCGCGCCGACGCCGGCCGGCTTCTCACCGCGCTCGTTCACCCCTTCCGCTGCGCTCGAATAGCGCGCGAGGCCGAAGTCCGTCACTTTGCCGCGGCCGTCTTCGCCGACCAGAACATTGTCAGGTTTGAAGTCGCGGTGGATCACCCCGACCGCATGGGCAGCCGCGAGGCCGCGACCGACATCGAGGAAGACCGCGAGGATCTCTCGCCAACTCCGGGGATGCTCCCTTAACCACGCGGTGAGCGTGGATCCCTGAATGAGCTCCATCGCAAGGAAGACGCGCCCCTGCCAGCGGCCCGACTCGTGGATCTGGACCACGTTCGGGTGGGACAGCCTCGCCATCGCCTGGGCCTCGCGCCCCATCCTCGCCTCGAGGAGGCGGATCCGCTCGTCGCACGCGTCGTCGCGGCTCACGAGCTTGAGGGCGACTCTGCGGTCAAGACGGGGGTCGTAGGCCTCAAACACCTCTCCCATTCCACCTGCGCCGAGGGGGCGGAGGAGCACGAAGCGATCGACCATGATCGGCGCCGTGGGAGTACCGAAGAGCGCCGCGCGGATCGCCGCCATTCGGGTGGACGCCGCGAGGCCCCCCACCTCGGGAGCGTCGACCGTCGGGCCTGAAACATCGTTACATTGCGATGAGGCCGCCCTCGACGCGTCTGCGCGTATGGTACGATCTCCAGCCACGGTCATCACACCGAGCGTGCTAACGAGCGCCTCATGCGCTCTTTCTCCCCACCGCGGCATCCTACCATCCAGTGTCTCGAGTCTGTCGACTTGTTCACCGGCTCGAGAGATTTATGATTACTTCCGATTACCTGCGAGCGGCCAGCCGTTCGTCGCAAACGTCCACTCGACTAGACATGCACGCGAGATGCCCATGAGTGTTCCGCAGCCTGACGAAGAGCTACTCGCCGCGTGGTCCGCTGGAGATACGAGCGCGGGCGACCGGCTCTTTGTCCGTCACTTCGCGGCGATCGACCGCTTCTTCGTCAACAAGGCGGCGCGCGGCGAGGTCGGCGACCTCGTCCAGCGCACGTTCATGATCTGTGTCGAGCGCGCCCACACGTTTGCGAGTCGCGCGAGCTTCCGCGCGTTTCTCCTCGGGATCGCGAGGAACGTTCTCCGTGACCACTATCGCGCCATGACGAAGGGTCGGCGCAACGTCGGCGAGGTCTCGGTCGCGGATCTATCGCCAGGACCGAGCGCGGTGTTTGCGAAGCGCGAGGAGCAGCGCCTCCTCCTCCACGCGCTCCGTAGCGTCCCGATCGACGCGCAGGTGATCCTCGAGCTCTATTACTGGGAGGAGCTAACAGGGGTAGAGATCGCGGAGATCCTAGGGGTCCCCGAGAACACCGCGAGAACTCGCCTCAGACGAGCGCGTCTCCGCGTAGCGCGGGAGCTCGAGCGCCTCGCGGACTCGCCAGGACTCCTCGACAGCACCCAAGGAGACCTCGAGAAGTGGGCGCGGTCTCTGCGGCCGAGCCCGACGACTGGATAGGAACCGGTCGTTGTCCGGGGAGAATGGTTCGACATGACGCTATTGGCGGGCCTGGCCCAAGCGCGCCACGCTTGCTATCCCCATGTATCGGCGCAATCTCGCGACGTCGAAATTCGATGAACAGAACGACGCGCTGCTGACACTAGTTGTTCGAACCCTAATGGCGAGGCGTGAGACCAGTGCGACTGGCGCCCCTTGTCGTGGAGAGAGCAACTATGCCCAAAGAAAACACGCTGCAGATCTACCTCAAGAGCATCCACTTCGACAGGGCTGCGGCCCGCGTCATGTGGGTCTACGTCGTCAGCTTCGTCCGCCGCAACAGCGACGGAGCCGTGCAGATGTACGCGAGCCCGACGTCCTTTCAGATCATCCGTCCCCCGGGGCGCGACAAGCTGGTCCACGAGTGGAACGGCGCGGGCGCGATGGTCGGCACCATGCCGACCGAGAATCTCGACAGCGTCTCGCTGACGACCTTCCTCATCCGCGATCGGAAGAAGGGTCGGGCCTTCGGCGAGTTCCTCCTCGAGACCTTCAAGGACGACGGGGACGGGAGCGCCGTCGCCGGCCTGGTCGGCTCCGCCGTCGCAGCGGGCGCGGGTCCAGGGGCAGCGATCGCCGCGACGCTCCTCAAGATCACGCCCCCGCTCGCGCGCTTCATCGGCAAGGCGCTGCGTCGGCGCAAGGACGTGCTCCGGATCTACGGCGACGGCGTCATCCCCTTCGACGAGGACGAGGACTTCGAGGACGACGAGCGCGAGCTCGACGAGGACTTCGAAGACGACGAGCGGGAGAGCGCATGACCAGCACCACCTCCGTCACGCAGCGCGTGCTCACCGAGGCGCAGTACCGCGGCCTCGTGCAGCGCGAGGGCGCGCGCCTTCACCCGAGCAGCCGGCGCACGCAGCAGGTGCTCTTCCTGCCGCG
>JAGQIT010001288.1 GCA_020431135.1 Myxococcales bacterium
CGTCGTCCTCGCCGTCGTCGCCGTCGTCGTCGCCGTCCGAGTCGTCAGCGTCGTCGCCGTCCGAGTCGTCCGAGTCGTCAGCGTCGTCGTCGTCGCCGTCCGAGTCGTTGTCCTCGCCGTCCGAGTCCTCGCCGTCCGAGTCCTCGGCGTCGGTGTCGGCGTTCTCCGTGTCGCCGTCGCCGTTGCGGTCGAAGACGCCGTCGACGCCGTCACAGCCGACGACGGCCAGCGAGAGGCCGAGGAGAAGGGTGGAGGTGAGCTTGCACAGGGTCATGGTGTCCTCGTCGGCGGGTTTGGGTCGCGTCCGCCTCTTGAGGGGTAGGTGCGTGTCGCGCGGAGAACCTTACAGACAATTTCTTCAGGCGCGCTGGCGCCCGCGCGCGGGCTCGCTGGCGCCCTTCGGCCCGCGGTCCGCCGAGCGCCTCAGCGCCGGATCTGCAGGGTACAGGGCGGCCCCGACGCCGGGATGACCTCGACGCGATCGCCGAGGAGCGCCTCGACCCGGGCCCCCGGCTCGAGGAGCGTCGAGCCCAGGCGCAGGCGGGTGTCGGGGTCGGCGGTCAGCTCGAGGAAGGGCGGCCGCAGGCTCACCGTCACCGGCAGGCGCTCGCCGGGCGCGAGGTGCAGCGGCCCGCCCTCGGGGAGGAAGAGGTGCCAGCCGTCGCGGCCCTCGATCCGCAGGAGCGCGCCCACCGTGTCGTCGCCCTCGTGCAGCGGGTGGAGGAGGAGCGTCGCCGCGAAGCCGAGGCCGAGCTCGCCGCTGCCCGTGAGCGGCTCGGGCTCGCCGGCGAGGAGGGCGTCGCCGTCCCAGAAGCTGCCGACCTTCGAGCCCTGATCGATCGCGACGAGGGCGACGCCCGGCGGCGCCGGGGGCATGCGCGGCGCGAGCTCGACGCAGACGTGCTCGCGCGACAGGGTCGGCGCGGCGATCGGGATCTCGACGTCAGGGGAGCGGCCGATCCGGAGGCGCTCGCCGCTGTGGAGGAGGGTCGTCTTCGCGCCGCTCGGGCCGCGCCAGTCGACGCGGATCGACGTCCGGCGGGGGAGGGCGTCCTCGAGCACGCTGAGGCGCTGGACGAGGCCGAGGCGGGGGATCCGATCGCGGGCCTGCGTCGGCAGGAAGCGATCGCTGGTGTGCTCGCCGAGGAGGGTGTAGGCGAGGCGGCGGTGGCCGATCCGCAGGGCCTCGTCGACGGCCTTCTCGGCCGCGGCGATCGCCGTCTGGGCCGCCTCTTGGCGCTCGATCACCTCGAGCGCGTACTCGAGGTTGGTGATCGCGCCGACGCGCTCATAGGCCTCGGCGGCGCGGCGCCACAGGCCGAGGCGCTCGTAGATCATCCCCGCGTCCTCGCCGCGGCCGGCCTCCTCGAGGGCGCGGGCCGCCTCGATCAGCAGGGCGCGGCGCGGCGCGCCGTCGGCCATCGCCTCGGCCTGGCGCAGGAGCGCCTCGGCGAGGGCGCGGTGGAGGGCGCGCCCCTCTTCTGTGTCGCCGGGGTTGCGGGCGCAGCCCTCGCGGAGCATCTGCAGGCGCTGGCCCTGGCTCTGGCTGGCGGTGGTCGCGTGCTCGAGGCGGACGACCGCGGCGACCGCGTGGGCGCCCGAGCTCTCGAGGAGGCGGGCGGCCTCGCGGAGCTCGCCGCGGTCGATCAGCGCCAGCGCCGTCTGGAGCTCCGGGCGGATGCCGGTGATCAGGATCCGGGTGCGGACGGGGCCGGGGGCCGGCGCGTTGCCCCGGGCGGGCGGGGGAGCGGGCGGCTTCGGTGGGTCGGCCACGGGGGGCTCCATGGTAGCAGCCCGGGGCGTCGGTCGACACGCCGACGGATCCGTCGCCCAGGACCGAGATCGCCCCGGCGGTCGGCGACGGGGGAGGGGCTCGATGGCCGGCAACCGGGGCCGCCGGGCTGGTAGACTCCCGCCCCATGGCGCAAACGCTGCTCGAGCCGATCGCGGCGGGGCAGACCCGCTTCCGCATGCAGGGCCTCCAGCCCGACGCGCGCGGGGTCGCGGTCGGCCGCGAGACGCTCCTCGTCTTCCCGGCGCTCGATCGCCTGGTCGCCTTCCTCGGGGCCTACAGCGAGGAGTCGAGCCTCGACGATCT
>JAGQIT010001289.1 GCA_020431135.1 Myxococcales bacterium
CCATCGCCTGGGCCTCGCGCATCAGCCAGGAGAGGCCGCCGACCGCCGCCGCAGGGATCCCGGCGGCCGCCTGGACGACCTTCAGGGCGATCTTGCGGTCGAGCTCGGGGTCGAATGCCGTGTAGACGACCCCCATGCCGCCGGCGCCGAGCTCCTCGAGGAGAACGTAGCGGCCGAGGGTCGCGGCGCCGCGGCGCAGATCGAGGGTCGGCGCGCGTTCGACCTGCGCCGTGGTGTCGGCGAGCTCGCTGGGGCCCATGCCGGAGGACGACGCCGAGGCCAGGGTCGCCGCCGCGAGGAGGTCGGCCGACGACCCGCCCGCGACCCCGGCGTGACCGCGGCTGCTCGACATCGACGCCCGCGTGCGATCGAGGTCGAGCTCGTCGAGCGACGCGGCCGCGCTCGCGGGCGCGGCGTCGAGGGGGCGGGCGCGGGTCCGGTCGAGCTCGACGCCGACGCCGAGGTTGGCCCCGCGGCGACGCCCCGGATCGGCGGCGGCGTCCCCCGAGGTCGCGGCGCTGGCGAGGGTCCGGTCGAGGCCGACCTCACCTCCGGGCGGCGCGGCGTCGGGGTCGCTCACGAGGAGCTCGCCCCGCGCGAGCCCGGCGGCGGCGCGGGTCTCGGTCACGACGACGCCGGCGTTCTCGGCCCCTTCATCGCGCCTGTCGTCCGCCGAGCCTCGGGTCACGCCGAGCCCGAGCCCGTCCTCCACGACGCCCCCCACCCGGCTGAGGATACGTCACAGAGCGGCCGCTGCGCGTCGCCTCGCCGACGCCGGGGGCGCCCTGGCGGTCGGGACAGGCGGTCACCACCCGCGGCGCTCCATGCCGCGCGCCCGCGCCCCGCGGTCACGGGCGAACGAGCGCCGGCCGACGCCGTGAGGAGTCCTCGCGCGCCCCACGTCCGCCGCCGCGGCGCGCTCGCGGCCCTCCGGCGCCGAGAGCAGCCTAGGAGGCTGTCCGAGTATTCGTCACGCGTCCTCGCTAGCCCTCGCCGACCCTCCCGTCAGAACTTGCAGTACGCCGAGCACAGCGGCGTTCTGGCGGAGCCGAGAGGGCCGACGATTGCTGCGCGAGGCCACGCGCCGAATGCTCGGACAGCCTCCTAGTCGCCGAGGAGGAAGGTCTTCACGAAGAGCACGGTCGCGTACATCTGGAAGTCCTGGTTCGACTTCTTCTTGAAGCCGTGCCCCTCGTCCTTGGCCTCGAGGTACCAGACCGGCGTCCCTGTGCCCTTCATCGTCGCGACGATCTGCTCGGCCTCGCTCGCCGGCACCCGCGGGTCGTTGCGGCCCTGGATGACGAAGAGCGGCCTTTGGATCTTGTCGGCGTGGGCCAGCGGCGCGATCGACTCGAGGAACGCGCGCATCTCAGGCAGGCGCTCGTCGCCGTACTCGGCGCGGCGGAGGTCCTGGCGGTAGGGCTTGGTGTTCTCGAGGAACGAGACGAAGTTCGAGATGCCGACGATGTCGACGGCGCAGCGGATCCGATCGGCGTAGTGGACCGCGCTCGCCAGGGTCATGTAGCCGCCGTAGGAGCCGCCCATGATCATCACCCGGTCCTTGTCGAGCTCCGGCTGCTCGGCGACCCAGTCGAGGAGGGCGCCGATGTCCTTGACCGAGTCCTCGCGCAGGAGGCCGTTGTCGAGGCGGGTGTAGCTCTTGCCGTAGCCCGTCGAGCCGCGGACGTTGGGGTAGATGATCGCGATCCCGAGCTCGCTCAGGTAGTAGTTGAGGCGGGTGATGAAGCCGGCGCGGGCCTGGCTCTCGGGGCCGCCGTGGATCAGGATCATCAGCGGCCGCTTGCCCTCGAAGCGCGCCGGCGGCCGGTAGTAGAGGCCGGGGATCTCGCGCTCGTCGAAGCTCTTCCAGGTGATCGCCTCGGGCTCGGCGAAGGCGCTCGGGTCGAGGCCGCCGACCTCCGAGGACGTCCACCGCGTGACCTTCTGCGCCTTGGTGTCGAGGACGTAGGCGTCCGAGGGCGAGCGCGCCGACGACAGGGTGAAGGCGAGGAGCTGACCGCCCGGGTGCCAGCCAAGCGACATGATCCGCCCCTTCGGCATCTCGGCCTTGAGCGGGCGCTCGCGGCCGCTCGGCAGGTCGTAGAGGTGGAGCTTCGAGAAGCCGTTCTCGTTGACGGCGACGGCGAGGCGGCTGCGGTCCTCGGTGACGACGTAGCTGCTCATGTCCCAGGAGACAGCAGGGACGACGTCGGTCACCTCGTGGCTGTCGACGTCGACGCGGACGATGTGGCGGTACTCGCTCTTCCAGTCGCTGGTGCTGAGGACGCCCTTGCCGTCGGCCGTGAAGACGCCGCCGCCCCAGGCGACCGGCCCGGTGAGCGCCGGCGGGGTCACCTGCGCGCGCTCGCCGGTGGCGACGTCGAATGTCCACAGCGCGCCCTCGTTCACCGACTTGTAGTCGAGCGCGAGGATCTTCGCGCCGTCGCGCGACCAGTCGACCGGCCACCAGCCGCCGCCGTCGTTCTCGGCGAAGAGGCGGTCCGTCGCCGGGTCGCGCGGGTCGATGATGTAGAAGTCGTTGTCCTTGCCGCTGCGCCGCGTCGACGTGTAGACCATCTGGCCGCCGTCGGGCGCCCACACGCCGAGCGAGTTCTTCGACTCGCCGTCGGTGAGCAGCGTGGCCCTCCCGGTCGCGCGATCGAAGCGCCAGTTCTGGGCGTACTCGTCGCCGCCGACGTCCTTGGCGAAGACGAAGAACGAGCCGTCGCTCTTCGGCGCGAAGCTGGCCCCGAGGACGCGGTCCTCGAAGAACGTGAGCTGGTGGCGGGCGCCGCCCGGGGCCCGGACCTCGTGGACCTGCGGGGTCTCGGCGAAGCGGGTGAGGACGAGCATGGCGTCGGCGGCCGGGTGCCAGGCGGTGAAGCTCGCCGAGCGGGCCTCGGCGTAGGCGCCGACCTCATGGGCGATCTCCTTGGGGATCGGCGGGACGCCGTCGACGACGACGCTGTCGGGGACGGCGAGGAAGCGGTCGTCGACGACCTCGGCGGGCGCGTCGGCGTCGCCCTTGCCCTCGTCCGTCGCGGCGCCCTTCGTCGGATCGGCAGCCTCCCCCGCGGACGCGGTCACGGCCTTGGCATCGTGATCGGCGGGCAGCGGCGGCAGCTCCTCGTCGGCGCCGCGCTGCGGCGGGCCGCCCTGCTTGGGCGGCGGATCACAGGCGACGCAGAGGAGCGCGAAGGCGGCGAGGGTCGTGCGGCGGCGGAGCATCGCCCGCGGTTGTACCCCACATGGGCGGGCGCGCTCATCTCTGCCTGTGGATGCGCGTGGGCGGGGGCGCGTGGGCGGGGCGGGTCGGCTTCGCGCCGCGTGGACGCGCAGCGGGCCTGTAGCGGCGCGATCGCGGGTCGCCTGGCGACATCTCGCGATCTCTGCGAAGCGCCGCCTGTGCCTGCGCTCTTCGTCGGGGGCTGGCGCCCTCGTGGGGCGTGTGGGGCTGATTCGGCCCGCAGGGCGCTCAACGGCGCGCCTTGTCGCCTCCTGGCCGAGCGTGCAGGATCGACCGGTGTTCGCGCGTCTCCTCGGCTACGGCCTCGCGTTTGGGCTCGGCCTCTCGGGTCCGGCCGGGCTCGGGCTGACGGCGGGCGCGGCGGAGCCCGAGGCCGCGGATGCGGCGAAGCCCGGGGAGGCGAAGGACGCGGAGAAGCGGGAGAAGCGGGAGAAGCGGGAGAAGCGGGAGAAGCGGGAGAAGAGTGAGAAGCGGAAGAAGCCGCCTGTGCCAGAGCGCGGGGA
>JAGQIT010000115.1 GCA_020431135.1 Myxococcales bacterium
GCGTCGTCGAAGTAGGCGGGGACCGTGATCACCGCGCCGTCGATCGGCCCGCCGAGCTCGGCCTCGGCGCGCAGGCGCAGGACCTTGAGGATCTCCGCCGAGACCTCCACCGGCGTCACCCGGCGCTCGCGCCCGACCCCCCCGACCCCCCCGACGTCGATGCGCAGGACGCCGCCCTCGCCGTCGTCCGCGAGGTGGTACGGGTGGTGGAAGTCGACGTCCGCGAGGCCGCGCCCCATGAAGCGCTTGACCGAGGAGATGACCTCCGCCGGGTGCTCCTCGCGCGCGTCCATGGCGTCGTAGCCGACGACGACCTCGTCGCCGACGTAGGAGACCACCGACGGGAGCAGCGGCCGGTCCTCGGCGTCGGCGAGGATCCGCGGCGCCGCGCCCTGCGGCGCGAGGGCGACGAGGCTGTGCGTCGTCCCGAGATCGATGCCGATGCCGAAGCCCGGCCGGCGCTCGCGCGCCCGCTTCTCCTCCGGCTCGGCGATCTGGAAGAGCGCGCCGGTGTCGTGAATCGAGGGGTTCTCGTTGCTCATAGCGATCATCGCGGCGGCCGTTGTCGTCCGCCGCCAGGGTGTGGCGGGCCGCGCTCAGCCCGCGTCGTGCTCGCCGTCGACCTCGTCGAGGAAGCGATGGAGGTAGCGATGGACGACGAGGTGACGCGCCGCGCCGCGGACGTCGCCCGCCGTGATCGCGTCGATGCCGGCGTCGAGCGCCTCGTCGGCGCGGGCCTCGATCTGCTCGCGGAGCCCGTCGACCGCGGCCACGCCGGCGCCCTGCGCCTCCTCGAGCGCCTCGCGCAGCTCGATCATCTCGATCAGGAACGCCTTCCCTGGATCGGGGGCGCCGCGCTCGGGATCCGTGCGATCGAGGTCGATCCCGCCGAGCTTCACCAGGTACTCGGCGCGGCGCACCGGATCGCGGAGCGTCCGGTAGGCCTCGTTGATCACGCTCGCCCGCTCGACCGCCCGCCGGCGCTCGCCCGCGGACGCGCCGGCGAAGCGATCCGGGTGGGCCGCGGCGCTGAGCTCGAGGTAGCGCTCCTCGAGGGCGTCGCGCTCGATCGCGTAGGCCCGCTCGACGCCGAAGACGGCGAAGAAGTCGGGCTCCGCGGCTGTCGCGGCCTCCGTCATCGGCGGCTCAGAACGTGATCGACTCGCCGCAACCGCAGGAGTCCTGGACGTTCGGGTTGTTGAAGCGGAAGCCGTGGCCGCGGATGCCGGTCTCGAAGTCGATCTCGGTGCCGTCGACGACGCGCATGCTCTTCGGATCGACGATCACGGTGACGCCGTCCTTGACGACGACGAAGTCGCTGTCGCGCGGCTCCTTGTCCTCGAACTCGAAGAGGTAGGAGTAGCCGGTGCAGCCGCCGCCGCGGATCCCGAAGCGGATCTTCGCCTGCGGCGTGCCGCGGCGCTGGAGCTGCTCGCGCATCACCTTGGCTGCGCGACCGGTGATCGTGATCGACGGCATCCCTCGGAGGTCCTTGGCGGCGGACATCGTAGCAGCCCCTCCCCTACTCCGCGGCCTTCGGCGCGTCGGGCTCCTCACCCGCGGCCTTCGCCTGCTTGTCCTGGTAGTCCTTGATCGCCGCCTTGATCGCGTCCTCGGCGAGCACCGAGCAGTGGATCTTCACGGGCGGGAGCGACAGCTCCTCGGCGATCTGCGCGTTCTGGATCTTCATCGCCTCGTCGACCTTCATGCCCTTCACCCACTCGGTGACGAGGCTCGAGGAGGCGATCGCCGAGCCGCAGCCGTAGGTCTTGAACTTGGCGTCCTTGATGACGCCCTCCTCGACCCGGATCTGCAGCTTCATGACGTCGCCGCAGGCGGGCGCGCCGACGATGCCGGTGCCGACCGCGTCGTCGCCCTTGTCGAGGCTGCCGACGTTGCGCGGGTTCTCGTAGTGGTCGATGACCTTCTTGCTGTACGCCATGGTCTCTCCTGTCGTCGTAATCTTGTGGCGATCTAGTGCGGGGTCCACTGGATCGAGTTGAGGTCGATGCCGTCCTGGACCATCTCCCAGAGCGGCGACATCTCGCGCAGGCGCTCGACCTGATCCTTGACGCGATCGGCGAGGTAGTCGATCTCCTCGCGGGTGGTCGGCCGGCCGATCGTGATCCGCAGGCTCGAGTGGGCGAGCTCGTCGTCGAGGCCCATCGCCCGGAGGACGTAGCTCGGCTCGAGGCTCGCCGACGTGCACGCCGACCCCGACGACACGGCGATGTCCTTGAGCCCCATCAGCAGCGACTCCCCCTCGACGTAGGCGAACGAGATGTTGAGCGTCCCCGGGAGGTGGTGCTCGAGGGTGCCGTTGACGATCGAGTGCGGGATCTCGGCGAGGAAGCGCTCGCGCAGGTGCTCGCGCAGCGCGAAGACCCGCGCCTGCTCCTCGGCCATCTCCTCGCGGGCGATCCGGGCGGCCTCGCCGAAGCCGACGATCCCCGGGACGTTGAGGGTCCCCGAGCGGTTGCCGCGCTCGTGGCCGCCGCCGTGGATCTGCGGCGCGAGGCGGACCCGCGGGCGGCGGCGGCGGACGTAGAGCGCGCCGACCCCCTTCGGCCCGTAGATCTTGTGGCCGCTGACGCTCATCAGATCGATGCCCATCGCCTGGACGTCGATCGGCACCTTCGTGAAGGCCTGGACCGCGTCGGTGTGGAAGAGGACCTTGCGCGCCTTACAGAGCTTGCCGATCTCGGCGATCGGCTGGAGGACGCCGGTCTCGTTGTTGGCGAACATGATCGACACGAGGATCGTGTCGTCGCGGAACGCCGCCTTCAGCTCCTCGAGATCGATGAGCCCGTCGGCGCGGACCGGCAGGTAGGTGACGTCGTAGCCGCGGCGCTCGAGGTACTTGCAGGTGTCGAGGACCGCCTTGTGCTCGGTCACCGCGGTGATGATGTGCCGGCCCTTGTCGGCGAGGTACTCGGCGATCCCCTTGATCGCGAGGTTGTTCGACTCGGTCGCGCCGCTCGTGAAGGTGATCTCCTTCGGGTCGGCGTTCATCGCCCTGGCAATCTCGATCCGGGCGGCGTCGACCGCCTCCTCGGCGCGCCAGCCGAAGACGTGCGTGCGGCTCGCGGCGTTGCCGAAGTTGTCGGTGAAGCAGGGCAGCATCGCCTCGACGACCCGCGGATCGACGGGGCAGGTCGCGGCGTAGTCGAGATAGATCGGCGTCTTGACGCTCATCGGAGATCGGTCCTTTCGTGGTCCTCTTCGTCGCTGCGCGGCCCCGGGCCGCGGTGGATGCCGGCGACGAGGCTCGGCGTCGGCTCGTCCGCCCGGCGGTCGTTCGAGCACGACGAGCACACCTCCGGCGCCGCCGGCTCGCTGCACACGCGGCAGCCCTCGAGGTAGGAGAGGCTCTCGATCAGGTCGCGCTCGAGCTCGAGGAGGCGCATCATCGCCTTGCGGGTCTCGTCGAGCTTGGCCTGGAAGAGCTCGCGCACGCCGTGCATCGCCTCCGGCGCGGTCTCGGAGGCGGCCACCGAGGCGAGCAGCGACTGGATCTGCGGGAGGCTGAAGCCCATGTCCTGGAGCTTGGAGATCCAGTAGACGCGGGCGACCTGGTCGGGGCCGTAGAGGCGGAAGCCGCCGGACGTCCGCGTCGCGGGCGTCAGCAGCCCCAGCTCCTCGTAGAGATGGAGCGCGCGAGCGGTCTTGCCGGTCTTTCGAGCCAGCTCGCCGATCTTGATCCGGTGCTGCGTGCCTTGCGCCATCTCGGTTGGGTAGCCTACCTCTCACGTACAGGTGAGAGTGTGGCGAGGTACCTGCCACGGCCCTGGAGAGGTGTCAACGGGGTCTTTTCGGGAATCCGCACGAATTGGCCCACAAACATCACCTTACGTCACCCAACACAGATATCATACCCGTACGTGAGAGTTAAGCTGCGTCGGCTGGGCGCAGCCATGCGGTCTGCGCGCCAGCGCGCGGGGGAGTGCGGTGGCGCAATGTTCGCTAATGCTGACCTTTGGCCGGACCGAGGGGTTTGGAATGCTGGTTGAGGGAGGGTCGGGAAATGGGGATCGATGAGCAGACGCAGCTCCAGGTCCTGGATCTCCCCGGCGTCATCGTCATTCGCCTCGACGCGGCCGGCGTCATCGACTGGATCTCGAGCGCCCTCCGCGAGGTCCTCGGGTTCGAGCCGGCGGCGCTGATCGGCACCCACTGGGCCGCGTGGATCGACGCCGACGACAACACGGAGACCGGCGGCGTGCCGGCGCCCAAGGGCTTCCGCGACGCGACGCTCGTCTGCCGCGACGCCCGCGGCGAGCCGCGCTGGCTCCGCGCCTTCGGCCGCCGCGATCCCGAGGGCGGCTGCACGATCACGGCCTACGACACCACGGAGCAGCGCGAGCTCGCCGCGCGCCTCGCCGCGAGCGAGGCCCGACTCCTCGAGTCGCAGGCGATCGGCCACATCGGCTCGTGGAGCTACGACGTCGCCACGGACGAGATCCGCTGGAGCCCCGAGCTCTGCCGCCTCTTCGGCCTCCCGCCCGGCGAGCCCCCCGCGAGCTTCGCGACGCACCTCCAGCAGATCCACCCGGACGACCGCGAGCGCTACGCTGCGACGGTCCAGCAGGCGCTCGAGGACGGCAATGAGTACGCGCTCGAGTACCGCAACGTCCTCCCGGACGGGCGCTCGCGTCACCTGCTCGGCCGGGGGCGCTGCCACGTCGACCCCGAGAGCCGCGCAGTCGTCCAGCTCACGGGGACCTGCCTCGACATCAGCAAGCGCAAGGCGACCGAGGACGCGCTGATCGCCGCGCGGCGGCGGGCCGAGAGCGCCAACCGGGCGAAGTCTAGCTTCCTCGCCCACATCAGCCACGAGATCCGGACGCCGATGAACGGCATCCTCGGGATCGCCGATCTCCTCCGCGACCGCTCCCTCGGCCGCCGCGAGACCGAGCTCGTCGAGACGATCCGCGGCTCGGCCCGCTCGCTGCTGGCGCTCCTCGACGATCTCCTCGACCTCTCGCGCGCCGAGGCGGGGCGCCTCGTCCTCGTCGACGAGGCCGTCGACGTCCGCAAGCTCACCCTCGAGGTCTGCCGCCTCTTCGTGCCGCTGGCGGCGGCCAAGCGCATCGGCCTCGAGCGGCGGATGTCACGGACGGCCCCGAGGCGCGTCCGCCTCGACCCCTACCGCCTGCGCCAGATCCTCGTGAACCTCATCGGCAACGCGGTGAAGTTCACCGAGCGCGGCACCGTGCGGGTCGAGCTCACCGACGAGCCGGCCGGCGAGCGCGAGGTCCACCTCATCTTCACCGTCCACGACACCGGCATCGGCATCTCCGCGGCGGACCTCGAGCGGATCTTCGAGGAGTTCCAGCAGGCCGACGAGAGCTCGTCGCGGCGCTTCGGCGGCGCCGGCCTCGGCCTCGCGATCAGCCGGCGCCTGGCTCAGGCGATGGGCGGCAGCCTCGTCGCGTCGAGCGCGGTCGGCGAGGGCTCGCGCTTCAGCTTCGAGCTGCGCGCCCCGATCGTCGAGGAGCCCCGCGAGCCGCGGCGCCCCCCCGAGCCCCTGGCGCTGCCCCCTGCCGCGAACGACCCGGACGACGACCGCCCCCTCCGCCTCCTGCTCGCCGAGGACAACGAGGTCAACGCCCTCGTGATGATGTCGATGCTGAGCAAGCTCGGTCACCGGGCGAAGCGGGCGCACGACGGTCGCAAGGCGATCGACGCCCTCGGCGAGGAGCCCTTCGACGGCGTCCTCATGGACTGCCACATGCCGGTCCTCGACGGCTTCGCGGCGACCCGGGCGATCCGCGCCGACCCGCGCTGGCACGAGCTGCCGATCATCGGCGTCACCGCGAGCGCGATGCCCGAGGAGCTCGCCCGCTGCCATGAGGCGGGCATGGACGAGGTCCTGACCAAGCCCCTCGAGATCACGACCCTCGCCGCCGCGCTGCGCCGCCTCGGCGTGCGCCCTGAACTCGCGAAGTAGCGACGCGCCCGCGGCGCGCGAACGCCTCGCCTACGGACCGCGAGCCTAGCCCGCCGGCTGCCGCCCGACCCGCTTCGGCCGGGTCGTGGTGCCGCTGCTCGGATCCTCCATCGGCACCGTGGTCGGGCCCGTCGGGCCCGTCGGTCGCGGGACGCCGGGCGAGGTGTCGTCGGTCTTGGTCTCGCCCTTGCCGGCCGCGTCGCCGCTGTCCGCCTTCGTGCCGCTGTCCGTCTTCGTGCCGCTGTCCGACTTCGTGCCGCTGTCCGACTTCGTGCCGCTGTCCGACTTCGTGCCGCTCCCCGACTTGCTGCTCCCCGACTTCGTGCCGCTGTCGGTCTTGGTCTTGGCCTCGCCTTCGGCGGCCGCGTCCTTGGTCGCCGCGCCGTCGTCGACGACGCTCGGCAGCGGCGCGAACTCTGCGGCGCCCGCGACCGCGGTCGGGACGAGCATCGCCGCCGCGCCGATCGCCGCGCCGATCGCCGAGCCGAAGAGATCGCCGGCGCCGCCCTCCCCGGCCCGCGCCTTGTAGGCCGTCAGCCGCGACGAGCTCGGGAAGCGCTCGATGAGCCCGGAGAAGAGCTCCTTCGGGTCGCCGCCGGTCGCCGCCGCCTTCGCCGCGTCGAGGGCCGCCCGCCCCTCCTCCGTCGTCAGGTCGCCGATGAGCTGGACCGAGAAGTGCCCGACCATCGCGTCGTCGGTGTCGCTGACCCAGAACGAGACGCTCGACAGCGGCCCCGTGAGGCCGACCATGACGCGCACGAGCTCCGGATCGACCTCGGCGCCGCGGGCCTTGGCCTCGTCTATGAGCGCGCGCAGGGCCGGCCCGTGCAGCGGATCGAGCGGCAGGTGGAGGATCGCCGAGGCGTCGCCGTTGTCGATGCTGCGGGCGAGCGAGGCCGGCAGCGAGCCCTTCGCGTCGGTGCTGCTGCCGTGGGTCAGCTCCTTGACCTTCTCCGCGTCGGCGCCGGCGACCAGCGACAGCGCCCCGTCGGCGGCGAAGAGCCAGAGATCGAGGCTAAAGCCGAGCTTCTCCTGGATCGTCTCGAGGGTCGCGATGCCGCTGGCGCCGAGGTGGAGCGCCGTGACGGCGCCGTCCTTGCGCGCGATCGACGTGCGATCGAAGGTCAGCTTCGAGCCGGAGACGCCGGGGATCGACTTCGGCACCTGCGACTTGGCGAGGAGCGCGAGATCGAAGGCCGAGCTGAACGCCGAGGGGTCGCGGGCGCCGATCCGCATCTGCAGCGCCGACGGCTGGCTGAGGCCGGCGAGGAGGATCTCGCCGGTGAACTGATCGACGGCGTTGGAGAACATCGGCGGCAGCGAGGCGAGCTCCGGCGTCCGCTTGCGGACGACCGCGGGATCGACCTTGGTCCAGAAGAAGCCGGTCCCCGGCTGGACGAAGCGCAGGAGATCGGGCTTGCCC
Organism: Myxococcales bacterium; assembly: GCA_020431135.1. Taxonomy (GTDB): domain Bacteria; phylum Myxococcota_A; class Polyangia; order Nannocystales; family Nannocystaceae; genus JADJRG01. The sequence continues at coordinate 7,374 of JAGQIT010000115.1, forward strand.
GCCGACAGGACCTCGCGGGCCTCGGCGACGTCGCTCTCGCCCGTCGGCATGCCGATGTGCATCGCCAGATCGCCGGCCGCGACGGTCATCGCGAAGGTCACGACGTCGGCGCCCTCCTTGACCGAGGCGAGCATCTGGGCGTCGTCGATGGCGATCCCCGGGAGGCGCTTGGCGAGGTCGTCCTTGGCCGTCGCGCCGTCCTTGCCGCGCGGCTTGTAGGCGCCGATCGCCGCCTCGTTCTCGCCGCAGACGACGTAGCCGGCGACGCCGTCGACGGGCTTGCAGATCCCCTCGCCGGCGGCGACGCCGAAGGCCGTAAGCACCGAGCCGACGGCGTCCGGCTTCGACGAGCCGAAGACGACGACCGCCTTGCCGCTGTCGATCGTGACGATCGCGAGGCCGCGCTGGAGGTCGACGGCGTCGCCGCGCAGCTGGGCCTGGATCGCGTCGAGGCGCTCCTTTATCTCCGCGTAGTTCTTGCTCGCCTCGGCGAGCTCTCCGAGCGAGGCGCCGCTCGTCGCAGCCTTGGCCGCGACCGCGGCCATCGGCTGCTCGTAGAACCCGGAGGCCGCGATCGTGTAGTCGAGGAGCACCCCTGGCTCGCGGAGGACGACGTAGGAGGGGCTGTCCGCCGGGATCAGGGTGAGGAGATCGTCGACGGTCGCCGGCTTGATCGCCGGCTTCGCGGCCACGCCGCCCGCGCCCGCGCCCGCGGCCCCGTCCCCGTCCCCGTCCCCAGCCGCCGCGGACTCCCCGGCCTCTGCAGAGGCCGCGCTCTCCTGCGACGCCCCCTCCTCTTCGCCCTTCTTGCAGGCGCTGACGGCGAGGAGCGCGGCGAGCGAGGTCACGGCGAGGAGCGAGGTGGAGGCGACGGACGTGGTGGACATCGCCTGAGGATAGCGGCGACGCGCGGGCCTCCGCCAGATCGCCGCCCGGCGGCCGTGGCCGCGCGCCCGAGGCTGTGCCATCCTCGCCGCCGTGCCGCGCTCTCGACGTATCCGTATCGCAGCCCCTGCCCTGACGGCGGCCTTCGCCGCGGCCTGCGGCCCCAATGAGGCGCCGCAGCCCTCGCGCCTCGCCGAGCGCGCGGCCGAGGAGCGCGACCCCG
>JAGQIT010001290.1:0-4164 GCA_020431135.1 Myxococcales bacterium
GGTTGAAGCCCATCACCGAGCGGTTGAGGCTCGTCAGGTCGAGCGGGTTGAAGCGCGGCGTCCGCAGGTACGCGAGCGCCAGGCGCAGCCACTTCGGCTTGCCGCCGCGGCGCGGGAGCATGGTGTGGAAGCCGTAGATGACGAGCTTCCCGGTCGGCGCCAGGTGAGCGAAGCTCTGGCCGAGGGTGGCGACGCCGTTGGCGTCGCAGATGACGTCGTAGCCGCGCGGGGCGTGGCGCTCGGCGGCCCGCCAGAGGTTCTCGCGGCTCTTGTCGATCACCGCGTCGGCGCCGAGCGCCTCGGCGGCCGCGACCTTGTGCGAGGAGCCGACGACGCCGACGACCCGACAGCCGGCGATCTTGCCGAGCTGGACGAGCGACGAGCCGACCCCGCCGGCCGCCGAGTGGACGAGGATCGTCGCCCCGCGCCGCGGGTGCGCGAGCTCGAAGAGCGCGAAGTGAGCGGTGAGGAAGATCGTCGGCAGCCCCGCCGCCTGGACGAGCGACAGCGGCGCGGGGATCGTGAACACCTGGGCGACCGGGACGACCACAGAGGTCGCGTAGCCGCCGAAGCGGGTGACCCCGACCGCCTTGGCGCCGACGAGCGCGGGGTCGACCCCCTCGCCGATCGCGTCGACGACCCCGCTGACCTCAAAGCCAGGCGTGATCGGCCAGCCGACGTACTTCTTGGCCGAGCCGTAGAGGCCCATGCGGACGACGCAGTCGGCGTAGTTGACCCCGATCGCGGCGACCCGGATCCGCACCTCGCCGGCGCCCGGCGTCGGCTCAGGGTGCTCCTCGAGGCGGAGGCGCTCGTAGGCCCCTGGGCGGTGAATCACGACCTTGCGCATCGCCGGCAACCTAGCAGACGCGCGGCCCTGCGCGCCGACAGGCGCGGCGATTCTCGGCCCGGCACGACGGGAGGAGGGGCCGATGAACAGCCGGCTGGCGGCCGGGTTTCACCGGAAGCGCCGTCGTCACGCGAGGCCCTTGGTTCGCCGTCGCCGTCGGCCCGCCTCGCCCTTCGCCGAAGGGCTGCCCAACCTCCGCCGGGAACCGTCGCTAGAAGACGGTCCCGCCCGTGATCACCGCGCGGGCGACGAAGTCGAAGAGCGCGAGGAGCAGGGTGCCGCCGACCAGCGCGCCGAAGCTCTTGATCTCGAAGCGCTCGAGGACCTTGTCGGTCACCCACAGGAGGAAGGCGTTGATCACGAGGATGAAGAGCCCGAGCGAGACGACCACCATCGGCAGCGTCACGAGGATCAGCACCTTCTGGAGGATCATCTTGAGGACGCCGTAGACCAGGGCGACGACGAACGCCGACTTGAGGCCTCCGCGGATCTCGAAGCCGGGGAGGATCCGGGCGACGAGGAGGAATGCGAGGGCACCGAGGGCGAGCGAGACCGCGTAGGCGAACATGGCGGCATCGTAGCAGGCCCTCGCAGATGCGCCCGCCCCCGAGACGAACGCGGCAAAGAGAGCGCGCCCCGAGGCCCGCACCGTGACAGCCAGCGCGCGTCTGAGCCCGCTGCGCGCGCGCGTGCGCGCGTCGCTGAGCCGGCCGTCGGGTCAGGTGGGGCTTCGCCCGCCGGGAGCTGGGGGCCGGCGCTCCTGCCCCGCTCCGCAGGTCCCGCGGTAGCGTCCCCGACATGCGCTATCGATGGCTTCCTCTCGCACTCCTGCTGCCCGCCTGCGCGGGTGATGACGCGGCGACCGCGTCCGACACCGCGACGACCGGCACCACGGCGACCTCCACCGCGACCACGACCGCCACCGCCACCTCCGACACGACCTCCGGCGGCGAGACCGATTCGACCGCCACCGCCACCTCGGAGAGCACGACCGACGCGACGACCACGACCGCGACCACGTCGTCGACGACCGACTCGAGCACCTCGGACACCGGCGACACGACTACGACGGGCGGCGTCGACGGCTGCGGCGAGCTCGTCACCTTCGAGGACGGCAAGACCCCGGACACGATCGTCCACGTCGCGACGGACGGCGCCGACGGCCCTAACTGCGGCCCCGAGGCGAGCCCCTGCGCGACCATCGAGGGCGCCGCGGCCAAGGCCGCGCCCGGCGTGGCGATCCGCGTCCACCCCGGCACCTACGCCGCCGACCAGTACCTCAGCGACCTCGCCGGCACCGCCGACGCGCCGATCTGGATCGGCGGCGTCCCGGGCGAGGCGCGCCCGGTTCTCAGCGGCGGCGGCGAGGGCCTCCACCTCACCCGCGTCCGCTACCTCGTTCTCCACGACCTCGAGGTCGACGGGGCGACGAGCAACGGCGTCAACATCGACGACGGCGGCGACTACGGCAACCCCGAGGCGACCCGCCACCTCGTGATCCGCAGCCTCCACATCCACGACATCGGCCAGGGCGGCAACCAAGACTGCCTCAAGCTCTCGGGCCTCGACGACTACGTGATCACCGACACCGAGCTCGATCACTGCGGCGGCGGCGGCTCGGCGATCGACCACGTCGGCTGCCACCACGGCCTCCTCGTCGGCAACTTCATGCACGACAACGGCGGCAACGCGGTCCAGTCGAAGGGCGGCAGCGACGACATCGAGATCCGCGGCAACATGATCATCGACTCCGGGCAGCGGGCGCTGAACATGGGCGGCTCGACCGGCTTCGAGTTCTTCCGCCCGCCCCTCGACCCCAACGCGCCGAACTTCGAGGCCCGGGACATCCGCGCGATCGCCAACGTCATCGTCGGCAGCGACGCCGCCATGGCCTACGTCGGCTGCGTCGACTGCCTCGTCGCCAACAACACGATCGTCAACCCGCACAACTGGATCTTCCGGATCCTCCAGGAGACGGTCTCCGACCCGACCTACGAGTTCCTCCCGGCCTCCGACTCGGCGTTCATCAACAACATCGTCGTCTTCGAGCGCGGCGACCTGTCGACCTACGTCAACATCGGCGGCGACACGGCGCCGGAGACCTTCACCTTCGCCACCAACCTCTGGTACGCGACCGACAACCCCGGGCAGTCGAGCCCCGCCGGCGACCTGCCGGTCCCCGAGACGGGCGAGATCGCCGGCCAAGACCCGCTCCTCGCCGACGTCCCCGGCCTCGACCTCCACCTCGGCGGCGGCAGCCCGGCGATCGGCGCGGGTACCCCCCTGGAGGCGCTCAGCGGCGACTTCGACATGAAGTGCTACGGCGACCCGCCGAGCCTCGGCGCCTTCGAGGCGCCGTAGCGGCCCTTCGCGCCATCCCCGTCGACGCGGCCCCCTGCGCCGCCGCGTCGACGGGGCAGCGCCTGGAGTTCTCGGTGATGTCCGTCGTCTGTCATCGACGGCGGCGGCTCGCCTGCGCGGCCGTCAGCGGACGCGCAGCGAGCGGCGCCGCGACGCGCTGAGCATGCACGCCGAATGGTGCGCCTGCACAAGTTGCCGCACCGCGGCGTCCGCCGAGGCCCGGGAGCGCGCGCGACATCCTATGAATATACGGGCGACAGGACTCGAACCTGCAACCGCTGAGTTCAAAGCCCAGCGCTCTACCTATTGAGCTACACCCGAGCGAGCGCCGCCGAGGTCCCGCGCCTCCTCTTATATGCATTCCGGGCGCAGGGACTCGAACCCCGATATCCAGGACCAGAACCTGGCGTCCTACCATTGGACGACGCCCGAGCATCGGGGGCCCACGAGACCGACGCGCGCCTCTGCCAGCGCAGGGGGTCGGTTCTCGCGTCCCCTAGAGACGCGGAGACCTCGGCGTGTGCACGTCGAGGTCCTCTGGACTGGCGTCTAGAGCGCCCCGGCGTGCACGCGATCGTGCCGACCGGGGAGCGCCCGGCCGGCTAGGTCTGCTGTTGCTCTTGGCGAGAGACGAACATGACCCGAAATAAATAGCCGCGCTCGCCGGACATGTCAACAGAGTGCGGCGAATTAAATATGCACACAATCGATCGCGCGATCACGAGCGCCGACGACAGGACGCGCCGAGGCCCGACCGAGTGTAACCGGCCGGGCCTCGACGCGAAGGTGCGGGTCGCGGGGCGCTCAGCGGATCGCGGCGATGAGCTGGGAGACGCTGAGGCTCGGGGCGGGATCGCGGCCGGCGGGCTCGTCGGCGACGCGGCTGATGAACGTGCCGTTGGCGGTCTCGTACTGCGGCCAGTGGCGGTCGCGCGGGCCGACGATCGAGCCGA
>JAGQIT010001290.1:4304-6359 GCA_020431135.1 Myxococcales bacterium
GCGTGGTGCTCGGTGAAGCTGTTGCCGAAGGCGCGGGTGATCGGCCCGAGCTCGATGTCGGTGATGTTGAGCGAGAAGAAGCGGACCGCGGGGTTCTTGCCGTCGACGTAGATCTGATAGGGCGTCAGGTGGGTGAGGTAGACGAGGAAGAAGCAGCCGAGGGCGATCCACACGGCGCCGAGGGTGAGCGCGCACAGCAGCGGCGAGGTCCAGGCGAGGAGCGCGTAGGTGAGGACGGTGCGCAGGAGCGAGAAGAGCGGGCCGCCGGCGCGCCAGTCGCGGTCGAGGAGGGAAATCTCGCCGCCAAAGAGGATCGCCACCGGGCCGCCGAAGACCATCACCGTGGCGACGTAGAAGGCGTGGCGGACGATAGCCGGGCAGCGCAGGACGCCGCGGGCGAGGGCGAACCAGCCGCGGATCGGCAGGCGGAGCAGCGCCGCCACGACGCCGCCGTCGCGCTTCTCGGCCTCCTCCTCGCCGAGGATCTCCGCCGGCCACGGCACCTTCGGGTACTTCGGATCGTGGGTCAGCGACTGGTTGTGGCGGTGGTGCTTCATGTGCGAGCGCTTGAAGGTCATGAAGTCCATGGCGAAGAGCGGCGCGAGGAGCTCGCCGAGGAGCCGGTTCGCCCGCCGGCTCGGGAAGAACGAGCCGTGGACCGCGTCATGGATGATGGAGATGCCGCCGTAGAGGGCGACGCCTGCGATCGGCAGGAGGAGCGCGGCGACCGGCCACAGGCCGACGTCGGCGAGGCGCCAGGCGAGGAGGAGCGGCGACAGGACGCCGAGGAGGGTCTTGCCCAGGGTGAGGCTCGCGCGGCCCCAGGTCGGCTTGAGTTCCTCGCGGTGGTCGCGGGTGAAGGCGGCCGTCTCGGCGGAGATCCGCGCCTTGGTCGCGGCGAAGCGCTCCTCGTCCTTGAGGATCTCGAGGAGGCCGCCGAGGTAGGCCTTGGGGTCGCGGGTACGGGGGGTCGTGTCGGTGAGCGTGGGCATGGTCAACCTCCGCACCGTCGAGCCGCCGCCCTGCCGTTCGCCCCCATCGGGCGGGCCGGGCCGCGCTCTCAGCCGGTGTCGCGGGGGTAGACAGGCGCCTCGGGGAATCGATCACGCGGCCGTCGCTTTTTCTCGCAGTGGCCGTCGAGGGGGCGCCAGCACCGGCTGCGCGCCCCTCGCGGCTGCGCGCCCACCTCTGCCCACACGACGGCGCGCCGCGACGCGCCAGGGCGTACGCGACCCGGGTCTGTCGGACGCCGCGCGCCGCTCGGCGCCCGCCGCCGCAGACGCAGACACGGCCGCCCCCCACATCGGCCCGCGGGGGCCCGTTCTCCGCGGATCACCGCGACAGAGCAACCTCTGCTACCCTCGCGCACCCGACGATGGACCCGCACCCGGACAGCCCGCCCGCCGCCGCCCCGGCGCTGACGATCGTCGTCCCGGTCTACAACGAGGCGGGGTCGGTCCCGGAGCTCCACCGCCAGCTCACCGGCGGCTGCGCGGCCTGCCAGCGCAGCTACGAGATCATCTACATCAACGACGGCAGCGACGACGGCACGAGCGAGCTCCTCGACGGCCTCGCCGACGCCGATCCCCACGTCGCGGTCATCCACTTCCGGCGCAACTTCGGCAAGTCGCCGGCGCTCGCGGCCGGCTTCGCCGACGCCCGCGGCGAGATCGTCGTCACCCTCGACGGCGACCTCCAGGACGACCCGGCGATGATCCCCGACTTCGTCGCCCGCATCGACGCCGGCGCCGATCTGGTCTCCGGCTACAAGCAGCGCCGCCACGATCCCCTCGGCAAGACGCTGCCGTCGAAGTTCTTCAACGCCGTCGTCCGCCGGGTGAGCGGGATCCCGCTGCGCGACTTCAACTGCGGCTTCAAGGCCTACCGCGCCGCCTGCGTCCACGAGCTCAGCGTCTACGGCGGCTTCCACCGCTTCCTCCCGGTCTTGGCCGGCAGCCGCGGCTTTCGCATCGAGGAGCTCGTCGTCAACCACCGGCCGCGGCAGCACGGGGTGTCGAAGTACGGCCTGCGCCGGCTCATCGACGGCTTCCTCGA
>JAGQIT010001291.1:0-1530 GCA_020431135.1 Myxococcales bacterium
CGCTCGGATCCTCGTCGGCGCGGCGCTCGTCGTCGGCGTCGGCCTGGCGATCGGCCACACCTTTGCCACCCACGGCGCCCTCTCGCCCTACAGCGGCGAGGCCAACCTCCGCCTCTACGCGAGCCGCGTCGGCCTCAGCCCGGTGCTGGCGATGTCGACGCAGATCCACCTCGGCTACCTCCAGCAGATCGTCGCGCCCTTCGGCCTGTCACCCGAGTACGTCGACGCGGGCGCTTCGTGGACCACGCCAGCGACGATCCTCGCAAGCGCTGCGCTCGCCGGGCTCCTCCTCTATGGGCTTTGGGCCGCGGCGAGGCGCGCTCGCGCCGTCGCCGCGTTGGCGATCCTGGGGGCCTTCGCCCTCGCCCTGCCGACCGCCAACCTCGCGGCGATGCCGAACATGCGGGCCGATCGCCTGATGTACCTGCCGAGCCTGCCGATCTGCGTCGGGCTCGCCGCCCTCGCCTTGACGCTCGGGCGCCGACTCGCGGCGGCGCTGCGAACACCGGCCGCCGTCGCTGCGCCGATCGTCGCCTTCGCGGTCGTGCAGGGCGCCGTGCTCCAGGCCGCAGCGCGGGTCTACCGCAGCCCAAGCACCCTCTGGGGCTTCGCCAGCCAGCGCGCGCCCGGCTCGGCCCGCGCCCAGGCGATCTACGGCGAGATCCTCCTCGCCAGCCGCGACCCCGCGGAGCGCGACACAGCCGGCGATCGCGGCCGCGTCGCCGCTGTCCGCGCCCGCTGCCGCCGCGCCCTAGAGATCGATCCCCTCGACGAGCTCAGCCACCTCTGCGCCGCGCGCCTAGCGATCGCCGAGGAGCGCTGGGCGGCCGCCGAGGCGCACCTGCGCCGGGCGCTCGAGCTGAGCGTCGATCGCAACCATCGGATCCTCGCGGCGCTCGCAGAGGTCACCCTCGACGTCCCCGGCGTCGCGGAGGATCAGCGGCGCAGCGCCTCCCTCCAGATCATCGACGAGGCGACCCGTGAGTACCCTTACGCGGTCGAGGTGTGGACGACGGCGGGGAGGATCCACCATCGGCTCGGCGACCCGGCGGCCGCGGAGGCCGCCCTCGAGAGGGCCTTCGAGCTCGGCCCAGAGCGCCCCGAGAGCACGCTGTGGGCGATCGAGGCGGCGCTCGACCGCGGCGATCCGGAGCGGGCTAGGCACCTCTTGATCGAACGGGCTATGCTCCTCGAGCGCGCCGATCCCAGGCTGCGTGCGGCGCTCGAGCGTCGCCTCTGGGATCATGTTCGCCTTTTCCCGCCACCTTCGGCGCATCCCTGGTAGAGTCCAGGGCCCGACCACGGGAGCCCATCTCGATGATCCGTAAATTTTATTCTCTCTTGCTGATCGCCGCGCTGGCTATCGCCGCGGGCTCGATGGCCTGCGCCGACAACCTCAAGGATCTCGACAACGCGGACGAGACCGACAGCGGCACCTAGCGTCGCTGCCTGAGTCTCGCGGAGCGTTGTGAAGGCTCACCTGCGCCGGAATCGGCGTCGGTGAGCTTTCTCGTGCCCTCGTGCCCTCGT
>JAGQIT010001291.1:1558-10230 GCA_020431135.1 Myxococcales bacterium
GCCCGAACGTCGTCTGAGCGGCGCTCCTCACGAACGCGTTCGCCTGTGATGACGCGGGGCGGTGCTCGACAGGTTCTCGCTCCGGCGCGGCCAGTGCCTCGGGTCTCGAGCCGTCGCGGCGCTCAGGAGGCGACGCCGGCGAAGAGCTCGCCGCCGTCGATCGGCGTGTAGTCCGGGCGCCCGCCGCCGTCGAGATGGCACTGGGCAGCGCAGCCGCAGGCGTCGATCTGCAGGCCCTGCTCGCGGACGAGAACCCGGACCCCCTCGCGCAGGGCGGCCGCGGCGAGGCGCGGGAGCTGGCGCGCGCCGCCTCGCCAGGACTCGCCCTGATCGCCGGCGCGGACGCCGAAGGAGCGGCGGATCGCCAGCGCGGTCGCCTCGTCGACGGCGCCGTCGAGGGCCCTGAGGCGCGCCGGGGTCAGGCGCCCGACCGCGAGGTGGACGTCGCGGATCGACGCGGCTCGGATGTGGCGCAGCAGCGGCTCGAGGTGGCCGCGCCGATCGTGGAGCCCGGGGATCAGCGGCCCGAGGTGGACAGCGACGCCGACCCCGAGCTTGGCGAGGTGCTGGGCCTCGAGGAGGAGCGCGGCGCTGGGATCCGTGTCCGGCCCGAGGAGCGCCCGCTGGATCGCCGGCCTGTGGTGCGCGAGCTCGAGGAGCACCGTGGCCCCGCACTCCCAGGCGACCTCGGCGAGGGCCTTCGGCGGGCTGATCGCCGTCCGGAGGATCGGCCGCCGTCCGTGGGTGTGCAGCCAGCGCAGGGCCGGCAAGACCCAGTCGACGTCGCTGCGCCGGGCGACCCGGAGGCTGACGACCGGGATCGTCGAGCCGTCGCTCTCGAGCTCGCCGAGCAGGCCTGCGAGGGCCAACGCGGGCTCTGGGACCACTTCGCCGCCGACGACGACGTGCTCCCCCGCGCAGGCGCGCGACCGGTAGAGCGTGTGGAGTCCAGACCGCATCGGGCTACTGTTCCTCTGAACAGTATATGGCGCCGGTGCGCGGATGCGTCAATCTGGATGGCGCTGCGCACGATTTGCGCCGCGCCCCGTCGGCCTCTGGCGCTTCGACCGGAGGCGCAGTCCTGTGTTAGAGCGTCCGAGCCCAAGCATGGCCAACGACAACGAACAAGGCCCAAACGTCGCCCTGCCGCTGCGCGAGGTCGATCCAGACGCGCTCAAGGTCGTGCGCAAGCTGCTCGCCAACGGCCACGAGGCCTACCTGGTCGGTGGTTGCGTCCGCGACCTCTACCTCCGCCGTCGGCCCAAAGACTTCGACGTCGCCACGAGCGCCACGCCCGAGCAGATCCGCAAGACCTTCCGCAACTCGCGGATCATCGGCCGCCGCTTCAAGCTCGCGCACGTCTTCTTCGGCCCGAAGATCATCGAGACGAGCACCTTCCGGACGACGCCGGTCGCCGCCGATGACGATGACCTCCTGATCACCCGCGACAACGAGTGGGGGAACATCGAGGACGACGCGCGCCGCCGCGACTTCACGATCAACGGCCTCTTCCACGACCTCGAGGCGAACCGCATCGTCGACCTCGTCGACGGGATCCCGGACCTCGAGCGCGGCGTCATCCGGACGATCGGCGACCCGCTCGTCCGCTTCCAAGAGGATCCGGTGCGGATGATCCGGGCGATCAAGTTCGCCGCGCGCCTCGACTTCACGATCGAGGAGGCGACCTGGGAGGCGCTCCTCGACACCGTCGGCGACATCACCAAGTGCGCCCGCGCCCGCCTCCTCGAGGAGGTGTACAAGCTGCTGCGCGGCGGCGCGTCGCGGCGCAGCTTCGAGCTCCTCCTCGAGTCGGGGCTCTTCCCCTACGTCCTCCCGAGCTACGACGAGCTCTTCCGCGAGCGCACCGAGGTCGGCCTCGTCCGCTCCCAGCGCTTCCCCAAGGGCAAGGACGACGCGCCACTCGCTACCGGCTACCACCCGTCGCGCCTCTTCTGGGAGCTGCTCGACGCGCTCGACGAGTACACGATCGAGACCGGGCAAGAGGCGAGCAACGGGGTGATCCTCGCGGTCCTCCTCGCGCCGATCATCGACCAAGAGTGGATCAGCGCGTCGCGCCGCGACCTCGACCGGACGATCGACGCGACGATGGAGGGCCTGTGCGCGCCGCTCGGCGTCGCCCGCCGCGACCGCGAGCTCGCCCGCCAGATCCTCATGGCCCACCGGCGGATGGTCGGCACGGCGAAGCGCCGACGCCGGCGGCCGTCGCTGGTCCAGCGCCAGTACTTCCACGACGCGCTCGTCTTCCTCGGCATCGCCGTCCAGGCCCGCGGCGAGGACGACAGCGAGTTCGCCCACTGGCAGCGCCTCGCCGCCACGGTCGCGCCGATGGTCGCCAGCGACGACGGCCCGCCGCGCAGCAGCGGCGGCAGCAAGGGCGGCGACGACAAGCGCCGACGTCGCGGCGGACGCTCGCGTCGCCGCGGCCGCTCCTCAGGGTCCGGCGGCCGGAGCTCGCGCGCTTCGGACCGCGGCTGAGCGATGGCAGGCCGACGCGGGGGCGACCCCGAGCTGAGCGTCGACCTCCGCGCGCGCCTCCTCGAGAGGGGGACGCGCGAGCACTACGAGGACGCGGCGCTCTACGACTTCGAGTACGGCGACCGGGTGGAGGACATCGAGTGGTACGTCGCCCTCGCCGACCGCCTCGCAGAGGGGCGAGGCCGGCCGCTGCGCCTCCTCGAGCTCGGCGCCGGTACCGGGCGGATCACCACCGCGCTGCTCGCCGCCGGCCACCGCGTCACCGCCCTCGATCGCATGGCGCCGATGCTCCGCCGCCTCGAGGCGAAGGTCCGCGACCCCGACGCCCGCGCCCGCCTCGAGGTGGTCGAGGGCGACATGGTCGAGCCGCCGATCGCCGCCCGGGCCTTCGACCTGGTGATCGCGCCCTTCAACGCGCTGATGCACCTCTACACCCACGACGCGCTCAGCCGCTGCTTCGCCGGCGCCCGCCGGGCGCTCGTCAGCGGCGGGACCTTCGCCTTCGACGTGATGCTCCCGGACCTCGAGTGGCTGACCCTCGACCCGAGCGAGCGCCACAGCGTCACCTACTTCGACCACCCAGACACCGGCGAGCGCCTGGTCTACTCGACCAACCACACCTACGACCCGGCGACGCAGGTCTGCCACATCCGCCTGTTCTACGACGAGGCGCCGCGGCGCCCGTGGCCCTTCCGGCCGCCGCCGGTGCCCAAGCAGCTCGTCCACCTCGCGCACCGGCAGATCTTCCCGGAGGAGCTGCGCGCCCTCCTCACCTACGCCGGCTTCACCCTAGAGGAGCACAGCGGCGACTTCGTCGGCGCGCCCCTTGCCGAGGGGATCGAGTCGCAGGTCGTCCGCTGCCGCGCGCCCTAGGAGGCGTTCTCGCGGCGCTCCGAGGGCGCGCGCCCCCGTACGCGGCGGCCGCCGCGAGGCACGCCGCGCGACAAAGATGCGAAACCGTGTCGCGCTTGGTTGACGCCGACGATCCGGGGCTCTACACCCTGGGTATCTGATGAGCGCCGACGCCTCGCCCTCGCCGATTCGGCCGCTCCGCCTGCTGATCTCCCTAGGCCTCGGGATCATCGCGCTGACGCTGCTCTTCGCGACCGTCGGCTACTTCTTCCGCGAGCCGCTGCTGGGCTTCGCTACCCTCTTCGTCGGCACCCTCGGCGGCCTCGGCGTGGCGATCGGCTTCTTCATCCCGGACGCCTTCACGGTGCCGCTGCCGAACGACGCCTTCTCGGCGCTCGGCCTGGCGGGCGGGCTCGACTTCGTCTCGGTCGCCGTGTGGAGCACGGCGGGGAGCCTCGCCGGCGGCTCGACCGGCTTCCTCATCGGCCGCAAGCTGTCGAAGACCGCGTGGTACCGCCGGGTGATGGCGAGCAAGGGCGCGCAGGTCCAGGAGCTGATCGACCGCTACGGCGGGATCGGCCTCGGCATCGCCGCCCTCACGCCGCTCCCCTACTCGCTGGCCTCGTGGGCCGCCGGGACCAGCCGCCTGCGCTACTGGCAGTTCCTGGCGATCTCGGCGCCGCTGCGGGCGATCCGGGTGACGAGCGTGCTCTGGCTGTTCTCGCTCGGCATGTGGGCGATCAGCGGCTAACGCTCCCCGCGGTCATGAGAGACCCGCGGCACGGGCCGCGACGCAGGCGGGGCGCGAGGCCGCCGCGGACAGGTCGTTCTTCTGTACCGACGATCATCCCCGCTGCGCGAGGCGTCGACGTCCCCCGAGGCGGGTCCTCGCCTTCTGTGCCGGAGGTGGGAACTTTCTCGCCGCGCCGACCTCTAACTGCGAGGTGACCGACGAGCACACCGACGACGTCCGCGGACGCGCCGCAGTCGACGGCACGCGGCGCGTCTGTGCGCGCCTCCAGCCCGCGCGCCCCCCCGAGGCGACCGCAGAGCCGGGAGCGGCGCCCTGTCGACGCCGACCTGCGCCGACGACCGGCCGTGATCACGGGCGACCCGCCCCCGCCTGCGCTACCGTGGCAAGGGTGCGCCGCTCCACGCGACGACTCCTCGGCCCGCTCGCGGGGATCGCCCTCAGCCTCGGCCTCGGCCTGCAAGCGCCGCCCGCCGCCGCCGACGCGCTGGTCGTCGATCCGGGGATCAACACCGAGCGCAGCTACGTCCCCTTCGACGAGCTCTCCTACGAGGTGATCGTCGAGGGGATGGTCGGCTTCCGCGCGGATGTCCGCGTGCGCACGGCCCTCCACAACAACAGCGCCCGCCAGCAGGACGTGGTCCTCAGCCTCGCGCTGCCGCAGGGCGCCGAGATCCACGGCCTCAAGGTCGCCCGCGGCGGCGAGTGGCGCGACGGCGACGCGACGACGATCACCGAGCCGGGGCGCCGCGACCCGGGGACGATCTTCGTCCGCGCGCTCCCCGGCGACGACCGCGACGACCTCCCGGGGGCCGAGGTCGTCGGCTTCAGCCTCGAGCCGGGATCGACGACGCAGATCGAACTCCAGCTCCTGGTGCCGCCGCGGATGAGCGGCGACCGCTGGGAGCTGACGCTGCCCGAGCGCGGCAACTACCCCCTCGGCCTCGCCCGCGAGCGCCGGACGATCGTCAAGGACGCGAAGGAGTTCTGGGTCGACGGCCGCTCGAGCGAGGGCAAGCCGGTGCTCACCTCGCGCGCCGACGATCGCGTCGTCCTGAGCTGGCCGGCGTCGCTGCCGTCGCTGCGCAGCAAGAGCCCGACGCTCGACGCCCGCTACGAGATCACCCGCGCGGCGGAGGGCGGCGGCGACTTCCGCCTCTACCTGCGCCTCGGCGCGACCTCGGCCGTGCGCCCCGATCACGTCGTCGTCGTCGTCGACCGCTCGAAGAGCACGTCGTCGTCGCTGCACCGCGAGGCCTTCACGACGATCTCGGCGCTCTTCGACGCGCTGCCGGCGAAGACCACCTTCGACGCCGTCGCCTTCGCGCGGACGGCGGAGCCGCTCCTGGGCGACGCGGCGCCCCCCGACGTCAAGGACGCCGACGCGCGCCAGCGCCTCGCCGTCGCCCTCGATCGCGGCGCCCGACAGCAGGGCTCGAACCTCGCCGCCGCCTTCGCGGCGATCGGCCCGCGGCTCCGGGCCCGCGGCGCCAAGCGCCCGCTGATCCTCGTCGTCACCGACGGGATGCTGCCGCTGTCGATCACCCCAGAGGCGGTCGACGCGGCCCTCGCCGACGGCCTCGGCGTGCGCCCGCACGCCCGCGGCTGGCCTGAGATCCTCTTCGCCGTCGACGAGCCGATGCTCGCCCAGCAGGGCCTCGACCCCGATCACCCGGTCGCCCAGATGGCCGCGGGCCTCGGCGCCCGGATCAGCCTCGAGACCCTCGCGCAGAAGGCCGACGAGGTCGCCGATCTCCTCGCCGCGCCGCAGGTCCTCCGCGACCTCGAGATCACCCTGCCGAAGAGCGCGGTCCTCGATCAGGCGGCGCCGGCGGGGCTCGTCGCCGGCAACTTCGCGGTGCTCTCCGGGACCTTCGACGGGCGCCCGCCGCAGCCGCGGATCCGCGGCAAGATCGGCCAGCGGACGATCCGCGTCACCCCGCGCGTGCGCCAGGCGGCGCCGCCCCCCGCGGCCCTCGTCGCCACGGTCGGCGTCGCCCCGCTCGCCGACGCGGTCGCCGAGGGCTTCGCCCCGCCGCCCTGGCTGACCCGCAAGCACCAGCGCGACGCTCGCCTCGGGATCACCTGGGCCGGGCGCGGCGGCCAGGTCGCCAAGGGCTTCCTCGACTGGAGGATCTTCCGCCGCTACCTCGGCACCCGCGTCTACCCGCGCGCGCGCGCCTGCTACAACCGGGCGCTGACCCGCGATCAGACGCTGAGCGGCCGCGTCGTGTACAGCATCGAGGTCGGCAAGGGCGAGGTGATGCACGCCGAGATCGCCGAGCTCGAGCTCAGCCGCGAGGACCCCGAGCTGCGCGAGTGCCTCCTCGAGGCGGCGTGGCGCCTGATCATCCCCGCGGGTCAGATGGACGACCAGCTCTACCGCCTGCGCTACCCGCTCGTGTTCAACCCGCCCGAGGGCGGCAAGGCGGCGCCGAGCGTCGATCCCCTCGGCGAGGGGACCGTCGAGCTGCTCCTGCGCAGCGTCCCGTAGCGGGCCTGCCCGAGCGACGAGCCCCCTCGCTCTCCGCCGCATTCCACATGTCCGATAGGACATGTCACATAGGACGTGTCATACGCAGGCGCGTGCGCACGCGGCGATGACCCTCACCGAGGCGCCGCAGCGCGCCGCAGCGACGCGAGAGGCGCCCCCGGCTCGGCTGCCTAGCGCCCTCGTCATGCTCGACTTTCGCCCTCGTAGCTTCGCAGAGGTCCCGAGCGCCGCGCTCGCTGGCGGCCGTCAGCCGCGCGCAGGCGACGGCCCGCGCCGCTCCAGCGCCGGGATCCAGAAGGCGAAGGTCGAGCCGACGCCGGGCGTGCTCGAGACCTCCAGCTCCCCGCCGAGCGCGTCGACGAGCTCGCGGGTGATCGTCAGGCCGAGGCCGGTGCCGCCGAAGCGGCGCGTCGACGAGGTGTCGACCTGCGTGAAGGCGGCGAAGATCTGCGTGAGGTCGTCGGCGGCCATGCCGATGCCGGTGTCGCGCACGCGGAACCTGAGCTGGCCGGCGCTCGCCCGCGCGTCCTCGACCTCGAGCGTCAGCTCGCCGCCCTCGGTGAACTTGTTGGCGTTGCTCAGGAGGTTGGTGAGGACGCGGCGCAGCGCGACCTCATCGGTGACGATCGGCGCGAGCGCGGGCGGGGCGACGATCGTGAAGCGGTTGCCGCTGCGCCGGCACAGCGGCAGCATCGCCGCGCGCGTATCGTCGAAGAGCGCCGCGAGGTCGACCCGCGAGGGCTGGAGCATGAACTTCCCGGCCTCGATCTTCGACAGGTCGAGGATGTCGTTGATCAGCATCAGGAGATGCTTCGCCGAGTGGATGATCCGCTCGAGATCCGCGTCGATCGTGTCGACGTCGAGGAGGCCGCCGTTGGCGTCCTCGAGGAGCATCTCGCCGTAGCCGATGATCACGTTGAGCGGCGTCCGCAGCTCGTGGCTCATCGTCGCGAGGAAGCGGCTCTTGGCCCGCGTCGCCTCGACCGCGACGTCGCGCGCCTGGCGGAGCTCGTCGTTGAGCGCGCGCAGCCGCTGGAGGTTGCGCTGGCGCTCTGAGATGTCCTCGAGAACGAGCGTCGCGCCGCCGTCGTCGCGGGAGAACGCGCGGATGCCGAGGGCGCGCTCGCCGAAGGGGCGGACGAGCTCCTTGCTCTCGCCGCCGGCGCGCAGGAGCCCCGCGAGCTCCGCGTCGCCGAGCACGACCCCCGCCGACGCGCCGACGAGGCAGCCCGAGCTGCACTCGCGCGGGGCCGGGCTCGCCTCCTCCAGGAGTCGGAGCGCCGCGCCCTCGGCGAGCTCGATGTCGCCGCGCGGGTCGACCAGGACCAGGGCGATCGGCAGGCTGTTGATCACGAGCTGGAGGCGACGCGCCGTCGAGGCGAGCTCGCGCTCCGTCTCGCGCCGCTCCTCGCGGTCGAGGAACTGCCGGTAAAAGACCCCCGTGAGGCGGCAGACGAACTCGAGCACCGCGACGTGCTCGGCCGTGAAGGCGTTGGGTCGCGGCGACGCGAGGCCGAACGCGCCGAGCGACTGATCGCCGTACATGACCGGGATGAAGAGGCGCGAGCGGACCTTGAAGCGGCGGCCGGGGCTCGTCTTGCTCCGGTTTTGCGGGTCATTCTCGGTGTCGGCGATGTGGAGGATCGTCTTGTCGCGGAAGACCCGGCCGGGGTGGCGCTCCATCGCGGTGGCCTCGGCGAGGCGGCGCTCCTCGTCGGTGAAGCCGCGGCTGAAGACGCAGCGCAGGCGCTTCGACCGGAAGTCCCAGAGGTAGAAGGCGTCGTACTCGACGCTCAGGAGGCGATCGAGAACCGCCTCGAGCGGGCGCGCGAGACCCTCGAGATCCGTGACCTCCGCGAACATCGCGGCGATCGCCGAGAGCTCGCGGATGACGCGGAGTGTGTCGTGCCGCGTACCGCCTGTAACGTCGTCCTCCACCCGTTCCCCTCGCTCGTGGCGACCCGCCGCGAGTCACACCACCTCGTATCACGGCCACCCCTAGCGCGCTCGCCCTAGCTGCCCGCGCGGCGCCGCGCGCCGCGCGAGGTCGACGCGCTCGGGCCGGGCCTCGACGCAGGC
>JAGQIT010001292.1 GCA_020431135.1 Myxococcales bacterium
GCGTCGGGGGCGGTCGAGAAGTAGAAGGCGACCGGGATCCCCGCGAGCGGCGCGCCCTCCTCGTCGACGACGAAGACGTCGAGGTTGGAGGGGCCGACGCGCTCGACGAAGGCGATCAGGCGGTAGACGACGCCCGCCTCGCTGACCGCGGCCTCGTCGGCGCGCGTGAAGGTCGAGCCGTACTCGCTCGCCAGCCAGCCGAGGTCGCCCGGGGTGCAGGGATCCGCGGGGGTCGGGCCGCAGACGGGGGCGACGTCGGGGGTGCGGAAGATCGCCGGCGGGCCGTCGGCGTCGCCGCCTGTGGTCGAGGTCGTGGTCGTCGGAGCGCCCGTGGTCGTGTCGCCGGTCGTCGAGGCGGTGGTTTCGTCGGAGGTCGCGCTCGTCGACGACGACGAGCTCGAGGTCGAGCTCGCGTCGGAGGTCGCGCTGTCGTCCGAGGTCGAGCCGGTCGTCGTGTCAGTGCTGGCGCTCGTCGACGCGGAGGTCGCGGAGGCGGAGGCGGAGGCGCTCAGGGTGCCGGTGTCGCCGCTGCTGTCGTCGCCGCAGCCGAGGCAGAGGGCGAGGGCGAGCCATGGCGCGGGGCGGCGAAAGACGGGCATGGACCGGTGATACAGGGGCGAAATCGCCCGCGTCAAGCGGCCGCGCGCCGCCGCTGCGGGCGTCTGCGCGCCCTGGTAGCGTGCCCCAATGACCTCCGAGCGCCGCCGCCGAGCCCCGCCCAAGGCCGCGATCTTCTGCCCTTGGTGCGGCCAGCCGACGGCGATGGACTACGCCCACGGCCACGCCCAGTGCGTCCACTGCAAGACGAACATCGCCCCGTGCTGCGACGGCGAGACGGCGGCCGCGACCTGCGTGCCCCCGCGGCGACGCGACGCGTAGGCGCCCGCGCTCGCGCGGCGGTCGGTCAGTACATCGACACGAGGATGTGCCCGCTCTCGCGCGGGTCCTCGGGCTCGACCGGCAGGCGCACGCGGAAGGTCGAGCCCTCGCCGACCTTGCTCTCGACTGAGATCTCGCCGCCGAGCATCTCCGTGTAGTGCTTGGCCAGGGCGAGGCCGAGGCCGAGGCCGCCGTACTCGCGGGTGGATGACTCATCGGCCATACGGAAGGGCTCGAAGAGGCGGCCGATCACCTCCTCGGAGATGCCGATGCCGGTGTCGGAGACCGAGAAGACGAAGAAGCGGCGCTCGTTGACGACGTCGGCGTCGACGCGGAGCTCGATGCGGCCGTCGTGGGTGAACTTGCAGGCGTTGCTCAGGAGGTCGAGGAGGACGCGGTTGAGCTTGGTCCGGTCGGTGCGGATGTAGCCGAGCTCGCGGCCGTACTTGAGCTTGACCTTGTTGTTGTTGCGCTTGGCCAGCGGCAGCGCGGTCGTGCCCAGCGACTCGACGAGGTCGATCACCGGGAAGACCTCGGTGTTGATCCCCAGCTTGCCGGCCTCGATCTTCGTCAGGTCGAGGACGTCGTCGACGATCTTGAGGAGGTTGAAGGCGGCCTCGCGGACGTTCTGCTGATCCTTGGCGCCCGCCTCGTCGCCGCGCTCGTCGGCGTCCTCGAGGAGCATCTCGGTGTAGCCGATGATCGCG
>JAGQIT010001293.1:0-2382 GCA_020431135.1 Myxococcales bacterium
CCCACGTCCTCCGGGTCGCCGACGCCGGCCTCCCCGAGTCGCCCTGGGCGGCCCTCGCGGGTGAAGACGCGGCCGGCAACGCCGCGGCCCTGCGCCGCCTCGTCGACGGCGAGATCGGCCCCTACCGGACCGCGGTCCAGTACAGCGGCGCGCTCGCCCTCCTCGTCGCTGGCGACGGCGAGCTCGGCGACCTCCCCGATCTTGCCAAGAGGATCGGCGAGGCCCTCGACAGCGGCGCCGTCCGGGGCGTCCTCGACCGCTTGATCGCCTGCAGCCGTGGTACACAGGCCTCCGCGTCATGAGCGGCACCTACCTCGACAAGATCCTCGCGGCCAAGCGATCGGAGCTCTCGCAGGCGCGCGCCGGCCGATCGGCGGCGCTCAGCGACAAGGAGCTGACCGAGCTCGGCACCCGCCTGCCCAAGCCGCGCGACTTCATCGCCGCGCTCCGCGACGTCCGTCACCCGCCGGCGATCATCGCCGAGTTCAAGCGCGCCTCGCCGAGCGCCGGCGGCCTCAACGAGGCCGCCGATCCGCGGACGATCGCCACGCTCTACGCGGCCAACGGCGCGACCGCGATGTCGGTGCTCTGCGACAAGCACTTCCAGGGCTCGCTCGAGGATCTCCGCACCGTCCGCCAGACGGTGACGCTGCCGCTGCTGTGCAAGGACTTCATCCTCGACCGCTGGCAGATCGTCGAGGCCAAGCGCACCGGCGCCGACGCGATCCTGCTGATCGTCGCCGCCCTCGAGCCGCCGCTCCTGCGCCAGCTCATCGCCTTCGCCCATCAGCTCGACATGCAGGTGCTCTGCGAGGCTCACGACGCCTACGAGGTCGATCGGGCGATGGCCGCCGGGGCCCGCTTGATCGGCGTCAACGCCCGCGATCTCAAGACCTTCGAGATCAACATCCAGACCTGCATCGATCTGCGCGAGCTCGTCCCCAAGGGCTTCACCTACGTCGCCGAGAGCGGCGTCGGCTCGATCGACGACGCCAAGCGGCTCGCGGAGGCGGGCGCCGACGCGCTGCTGATCGGCTCCTACTTCATGAAGTCGGAGAGCCCCGGCGACACGCTGCGGGCGCTCGTCGAGTCGTTCTAGGCGCGGCGCGTCGTCGACACGCCGCGCCGTCGACACGCTACGCCCGGCCGAGCGCCGCGGCGGTCGTCAACGCTCCGAACCGCGGCGACAGGCGGCGACAGGCGGCGCTCGAGGCGGGTAGGGGAGAACGCCGATGCGCCGCACGCCGGGCTCCGCGACACCCATCGGCGGATGGCGACGCCGCGAGCGCGGCCGCGAGCGCGCAGTCGACCCTGGCCGCGGCCGCGAAAAGCCGGCACGATCGTCGGCGATGGATCGCCAGCGCACCCGGGTCGGCCTCAAGATCTGCGGCGTCACCCGAGCGGAGGACGTGGCCGCGTGCGCCGAGCTCGGCGTCGACGCGATCGGCCTCAACCTCTGGCCGGGTTCGCGCCGCTACCTGCGGCTGCCCGAGGCCGCGGCCCTGACAGCGGCGTGGCCCGATCGCGGCCCCGAGAAGATCGGCGTCTTCGTCGACCCCACCGAGGAGGCGATCCGCCGGGCCTGGGAGGAGCTCGGCCTCGACATGATCCAGCCGCACGGCGAGCGGCCGATCGCCGACTACGCCGCGCTCGATCTCCCCTACATCTGGGTGATCCGCGGGACGCCGGCGCTCGACAGCCTGCGAGTCCCGACGCCCGCGCCGGCGCGGGTCCTCCTCGACGCCGCGGTCGAGGGCTTCGGCGGCGCCGGGATCCAGACCGACTGGGGCTGGGCGCGCGAGGCCGTCGCCGCCCTCGCGCCGCTCGAGGTCTGGCTCGCCGGCGGGATCAAGGTCGACAACGCGGCGTCCGCCGTCGCCGAGGTCGGACCTGCGGGGCTCGACGTCGCCAGCGGATCGGAGCGCGACGGCGCGCGTCGGGGCGAGAAGGACCGCGACAGGATCGCCGCGCTGGTCGACATCTGTCGCCGCGTTCGGCTCTAATGGTCTCGATGTCCGCCGCTCGGGAAGAAGACCCGCACACAGGCCCGGCGCCGCTGCTCGCTGACTTCGGCGAGTTCGGCGGCCGCTACGTCGCCGAGACCCTCATGCCCGCCGTCGAGGAGCTCGCCCGCGAGTGGCCCAAGACCTGGGCCGACCCCGAGTTCCAGGCGAAGTACCGCGGGATCCTCCGCGACTACGTCGGCCGCCCGACCGCCCTGACGGCGGCGCCGCGCCTCGCCGCGGCCGTCGGCGCCGGCGAGGTCTACCTCAAGCGCGAGGACCTCTGTCACACGGGGGCGCACAAGATCAACAACTGCATCGGCCAGGTGCTCCTCGCCAAGCGCCTCGGCAAGACGCGGATCATCGCCGAGACCGGCGC
>JAGQIT010001293.1:2469-2702 GCA_020431135.1 Myxococcales bacterium
CTCAACGTCGTCCGCATGCGCCTCCTCGGCGCCGAGGTCCGGCCGGTGAAGAGCGGCTCGGCGACCCTCAAGGACGCGATCAACGGGGCGCTGCGCGACTGGGTCGCCAACGTCCGCACGACCCACTACGTCATCGGCTCGGTGATGGGGCCCGATCCCTATCCGCTGATGGTCCGCGACCTCCAGCGCGTGATCGGCGAGGAGGCCCGCGAGCAGATCATCCGGGCCCGCGG
>JAGQIT010001294.1 GCA_020431135.1 Myxococcales bacterium
CGTCCCGCCGGGGATCGACGCGCCGTCCGTGGTCGCCGCGACGCCGCGCGAGCCCGGGCCGCTGCGCGTGCTCTGGCCGCACCGCTGGGAGTACGACAAGGATCCGGCGGCCTTCTTCGCGGCGATCACGGCCGCCCGCGAGGCCGGCGCGGAGCTCCGCCTGATCGTCGTCGGCAAGTCCTTTCGTGGCGTCCCCGAGGTCTTCGCCCGCGCCCGCGAGGAGCACGCGGCGATCATCGAGCGCTGGGGCTACGTCGAGGACCACGCGGACTACCGCCGCCTCCTCGCCCGCGCGGACGTCGTGGTCTCGACCGCCGCGCACGAGTTCTTCGGCATCGCCGTGGTCGAGGCCGTGGCCGCGGGGGCGTTCCCGGTGGTCCCGCCGCGACTCGCCTATCCGGAGACCCTCGGCCCGCCGGAGGCGCGCCCGGAGTTCTTCTACGACGGCACGACGGCGGGCCTCGCCGCTCGTCTCGTCGCGCTCGCCCGCGATCCGGCGGCGCTGTGGGGCAGGGAGGGGGGCGAGGCGGCGCGTGAGCGAATCGCTGGCTATCTGTGGCCGGTCGTCGCCGAGGCGCTCGACCGCCGCTGCGAGGCGCTCGCGGAGGTGTCCGCGGACGTCGACGGCGCGCGGCGCCCTTGACCGGATGCGTGATGTTTTAAAGGTCATGTCCATGGGGACATGTCTTTGATGGGGCCGGATGCTGAGGCCCGCCCGTCGAGAACGCCTCGTGCGCCGCTGTCCAACACAGGCGCGTTTACGCGCTCGCGCTCAGGGCGACCGAGCGGCTCGCCAGCTTGCGGCCGCGACGCGTGCTCCCTACGATTGGGCGGCCATGGCGACGGCGAACGAGCCCCCTCACAGGGGAGGGACGGGTGACACCTCGGCTCGTGACGCGCGGAGCTGCTGCTGAGACCACGCAGGACACGGACGTCGATCGTGCGCACACCCATGGACACCCTGCCGGGGAACGGGGACGAGGAGGACGCGGCCCTCGGGGCGGCCCTCGCGGCGATGCGCCCGGAGCAGACCGACCCCTTCGCCCGCTCGATGCACGCGTCGGTGCGGCGGAGCCTGCTCGGCGCGACCTCGGAGCCCTTTCGCCTCGGTCGCTTCACGATCCTCGACCACCTCGGCGGCGGCGGCATGGGCACGGTCTTCGTCGCCTACGACCCGGACCTCGACCGCAAGATCGCCCTCAAGGTCCTGCGCAGCCAGGGCGAGCGCGGGCGCCGCGAGGTCCTGCGTGAGGGGCGGGCGCTCGCGCGGCTCAAGCACCCCAACGTCGTCACGGTCTACGAGGTCGGCGTCCTCGACGGGCGCCTCGTCGTGGCGATGGAGTACATCGACGGCGAGAACCT
This sequence comes from Myxococcales bacterium, assembly GCA_020431135.1. Classification (GTDB taxonomy): domain Bacteria; phylum Myxococcota_A; class Polyangia; order Nannocystales; family Nannocystaceae; genus JADJRG01. The sequence continues at coordinate 1,363 of JAGQIT010001294.1, forward strand.
GCGGAGGTGGCTGCAGACGCCGCGGCGCCGCGAGGCGATCCTCGCCCGCCTGATCGAGGCCGGTCGCGGCCTCGCGGCGGCGCACGCCGTCGATCTCGTCCATCGCGACTTCAAGCCGGACAACGTGATGATCGACGCGGCCGGCCACGCCCGGGTCGTCGACTTCGGCCTCGCGCGTCCGGTCGAGGACGGGAGCGAGGAGTTCGAGACGACGCAGGAGGCGTCGCCGGGACGGAGCGTCTCGACCCTGGGGGGGACGCCGGCCTACATGGCGCCGGAG
>JAGQIT010001295.1 GCA_020431135.1 Myxococcales bacterium
TCGCCGGCTTCGCCGCGACCATGACGCGCCTGACCAAGGCGATGCTCCAGCGCTGGGACAACCTCAGCGCCCGCGGCGAGGTCGTCGACGTCGACGTCGAGATGACGCGCCTGACCCTGCGGATCGCCGGCGAGACGCTGCTCAGCGCCGACGTCGAGGGCGACGCCGACGTCGTCGGCCGCTCGGTCAGCGCCCTCAACACCTGGGCGTCGCGGTCGATGCTCCGCCTCCTCCACCCGCCGATGTGGGTGCCGATCAAGATCAACCGCGCGGCGCGGGCCGGGTCGAGGGCGCTCGACGAGCTGGTGTACGGGATGATCGCCGCGCGGCGGGCGAGCGGCGACGACCCGGGCGACCTCCTGTCGATGCTGATGCGCGCCGTCGACGAGGAGACCGGCGAGTCGATGACCGACGAGCAGCTCCGCGACGAGATCATGACGATCTTCCTCGCCGGGCACGAGACCACGGCCAACGCCCTGTCGTGGGCGCTCTACCTCCTGTCGCTCCACCCGACGGTGATGCACGCCGTCGGCGACGAGCTCGTCCGCGAGCTCGGCGGGCGGACGCCGACGGTCGCCGACCTCCCGGCGCTGGCGCTCACCGAGCGCGTCGTCCACGAGAGCCTGCGCCTGTTCCCGCCGGCCTGGTCGATCGGCCGCTACTTCGCGGAGGACGACGTCGTCGACGGCTGGCGCCTGCGCGGCCCCGGCGTGCTCCTGCTCTCGCCCTACCTCAGCCACCGCAACCCGGCGCACTGGCCCAACCCCGAGGGCTTCGACCCCGACCGCTTCCTCCCCGACGCCGCCCGCGAGCGCCCGCGCTACGCCTACTTCCCCTTCGGCGGCGGGCCGCGGATCTGCATCGGCAACGCCTTCGCCATGATCGAGGCCAAGCTCGTCCTGGCGACGATCCTCCAGCGCTTCCGCCCGGCGCTCGCCCCCGGCCACCCGATCGAGCCCGAGCCGCTGATCACCCTGCGGCCGCGCTACGGCGTGCCGATGACCCTGGACCGCGTCCGCTAGACGCCGCAGCCGCAGAGCGCCCCCGTGTCGTCACGCGCCGCACCCGACAAGACGCCGAGGCCGACGCCGGCCGCCGACGCCGCGAAGTGGGGGGGGCCGTGCACACGCTGCTGATCCTCTCGGCGATGCTCTTCCTCTGCGTCCTCGCCGGGATGCTGCTCACGCGCCTTCGCCTCCCGCGGATCGCCGCCTACGTCGGCGTCGGCGTCCTCTTCTCACCGGATGTCCTCGGAGGCATGCTCGAGTTCAGCGTCGACGCCTGGGCGCCGCTGGCGACCGAGCTCGCGCTCGGGCTGATCGCCTTCCTCATCGGCGGCTCGCTGCAGCTGTCGAGCCTGCGCCGCCTCGGCGCCGTCGTCGGCCTCGCGGGGCTCGGCGCGTCGCTCGGCTCGCTCGGCGTCGTCGCCGTCGTCATCGGCCTCTTCGCGCCGCCCGACCTCCCGGTCGCCGCCTGGACCTTCGCCCTCGCCCTCGGGGCGATCTCGGTGACGACCGACCCCGCGGCGACGGTCGCGGTGATCCACCAGTATCGCGCGCGGGGCCGGGTGTCGGAGGCGCTCCTCGGCATCGCGGGGGTCGATGACGCGATCGGCGTCGTGATCTTCGCGGTGATCGCCGCCCTCCTCACCGGCGGCGCGCTCTCTGAGGCGCTGGGACACGCGGCCCTCGAGATCGGCGGCTCGATCGCCTTCGGCGCGATCGCTGGCTACCTCTTCGGCCGCTTCGGCCCGCGCCTCCGCTTTCGCGAGCTCGTCGCGCCGCTTACCCTCGCCGCCCTCCTCCTCGTGGTCAGCGCCAGCTCGATGGCCGGCGGCTCGTCGATCCTCGCGGCGATGGTCTTCGGCTTCGCCGCGCGGGCGGCCGGGAACGTCGCCGCTGAGCGCCTCTTCGGCGCCCTCGAGCGCGGCGAAGAGACCGTCTTCCTCGCCTTCTTCGCGATCGCCGGGACCTACTTCCGCGTCGACGTCTTCGTCGAGCACCTGCGGTGGATCGCCGCCTATGTGGTGCTCCGCGCGCTCGGCAAGATCGCCGGCGCGTGGCTCGGGGCGCGCCTCGCCAAGGCCCCGCCGATCGAGGCGCGCTGGCTCGGCGTCGGCCTGATCCCGCAGGCGGGCGTCGCCCTCGGCCTCGCCCTCACCCTCGCCAACCAGCCGGCGCTCGCCGGCGTCGGCTCGATGATCGTCAACGTCGTCCTCGGCGCGGCGATCCTCTACGAGCTCGTCGGCCCCTTCGGCGCACGATTGGCGCTCGCTCGCGTCGGCGAGCTCGGCGAGGATCGGGGGCGCGGATGAGCGAGCGGATCGACAGGTGGATCGCGCGGACGCCTCGGCCGATCCCGACGGTCGACGTCGACGCCGACGTCGACGCGATGCTCGCCCGCCTGCGCGAGTTTGCGGCCCGCGACCTCTGGGTCGTCGACGATGAGCAGCGCTATCTCGGGCACGTCGGCTACTTCAGCCTCGCCCGGGTCGCCCTCGGCGAGCACCGGCCGATCCGCACGCGGCGGGCGATCTTCGACCGCCTCACGGGCGCCTGCGCCCGCGACCTCCTCGACCGCCACATCCACCCGGCGCGGCCCTCTGACCCCGTCGACGCCGTGATCCACCAGATGCTGAGCGAGCGCCTCGAGAGCCTGCCGGTGGTCGATGACGAGCGTCGAGTGATCGGCGTCCTCCACCTCGACGACATCCTCGCGGACCTCGAGCGCGAGTGAGCGGGGCGGGGGCGCGAGCGCGTGACGCAGCGGCCCGCGGGCCGCGGGGCGAGGTGACGCGGCTCGCCTCGCCGACGGGGGGGCCCCTCTCGCGCTTGTGGCCGCGACCCGACGATCGCTACCCTTGAGCCATGAAGCACTGGATGGTGGTAGTGGCGGTGGCGTCGCTTGTCGGCTTCGGCTGCGGCGCGAACGCGGAGGACATGGCGGGCTCGATCCGGCAGACCAATATCAACAAGGAGGAGCCGAAGAAGCCGCTTGTGGACGGCAAGATCGACCTGAAGAAGGTCCCCAAGTACGGCGGCAAGGGCCCTCTCGGTGCGAAGGGCGACGGCAGCGGCGGCGACCCGGGCGGTGACAACTGCGCCGACGGCTACGTCCCCTGCGGCACAGGCCCGTGCTGCCACGCGGCGACGGAGCGCTGCGGCGACGGCCACTGCCACGCGCGCGAGGGGGCGAGCGGCGGCGGCAGTGCCGGTGATCAGCCCGAGACCCAGACTCCGGACAGCGGCGGAGGCGACGGCGGCATCCGCTAGTCGCCATCTCCCGCCCGACGCGGCCAGACGCGGCCGCGCGCGGCTCCTCGAGCCGGGCGCGGCCGCGTCGACGCGTCGACGACCGTGCTCCGCGTGAGAGGCGAGCCCGCTCCGCGCTGCGACCTCGCGCAGGCTCGGCGAGGCGGCGGCGC
>JAGQIT010001296.1 GCA_020431135.1 Myxococcales bacterium
CGGAGCCCGCGACCGTCGACCGAGGCGGTGATCACCGGCGCCTCGGCGGGCCCCTTGAGATCGAGGTCGGCGCTGAGGCTGCCGCCGATCCGCCCGCGCAGGCCCGGCGCGAGCTTGGCGAGCTTTTCGAGGTGCAGCGCGTCGATGTCCACCGCGAGGTCGCTCGCGCCGTCGCGATCGACGGCGCCGTCGGCCTTGATCCGCCCGCCTGCGAGCGCGAGGTCGAGGTCGTCGACGGCGTAGCGGCGCTCGCCGATCGTCGCCCGCGTCGGCGCGCGCAGGCGGGCCTGGAGGCCGCGGTACGCGAGTTCGAGGCGATCGAGGGCGATACGCAGCGGCGACCCGAGGTGGACCGCGGCGGCGATCGAGGCGTGGTCGCCGGCGCCTCTGCGCTTGACCCAGGCGTCGATCGACGCGGCGACCATCTGCGCGCCCTCGATCTCCGTGGAGGGCCCGAAGCGGGCGTCGACGTCGACCCCCGCGAGGCGGAGATCGGCCGCGTCGACGACGAGATCGCGGGCCGCCAGCGAGGCCTCGAGGGTCAGGGGATCGCCGAGGGGTTCTCCTGAGACCTCGCCGCGCAGCGAGCCCAGGCGGACGCCCGCGCCGGCGAAGTCGTCGAGCGCGAGCTTGCCGTCGCAGCGGAGCGCCTCCCCCTCGCAGCGGCCGGCGCTCGTCAGCCGCCCGCTCAGCGCCGGCAGCGAGGCGAGCTGCCCGACCGCCCCCGCCGTCGCCGCGATCGCGGGGATCCGCAGCTCCCAGCGAGCCGCCCGCAGGTCGACGCCGCCGGCCTGCGCTCCCCCGTCCGCCTCCCCGTCGCTCGCTCGCTTATCACCTGTCTCTTCGATCTCCTTCGTCTCTAGCCGCGCCTCGACGCCGGCCTCCAGCGCGACGCCTGCGGCCGCGAGGCGGACCTCCCCCGCGACCTCGCCGTCTGGCGCGCGCGTCCCCTCGGCCCAGAGATCGAGCCCGCCGAGCTCGCCGCAGCCGACGCAGCGCAGGCGCAGCTCGGCCCGCAGCGACTCCCACGACTCGCCGACGATCCGCGCCTGCAGGACCGGCCGCAGGCTGCCGCTCGGGGCGAGCGCGGGCTCAGGCAGGGCCGCCGCCGCGATCTCCACGCGGCTCGTGAGCTCGAGGTCGGGCGCCTCCTGGACCGCGCCGCCGCCGACGACGACCGCCTCGACGAGCCCGGGGAGCCGCGCCCCGAGCTCGACCGCCGCGCGCCCCTGCGCGTCGAGGCCGGCGTGCAGCTCGATCCGCGGATCGCCCGTGAGCCCGCGCAGCCACGGCCGCAGGCCCGCCGGGGCGAAGCGCTCGGTGACCACGGCCCGCCGCCCCGTGATCGCGACGGACACCTCGCCGGTCTTCGCGGCCGCGTCGACCGTCGCGCCGAGGATCGCGACCCGGCCGACGTCCGCGACGATCGCCCCTTGGACCTCGAGAACCGGCTCGCTCCAGGCGACGTCAAGGGACATGTCCTCGAGGAACAGGCCCGGGAGGATCCCCGACGCCGAGGTGATCGACAGCGCCGCCGCGAGCCCGCCCCACCTCAAGTCCTCGATCGCGAGCGCGACGTCCTGGACGAGGTGGAGCCCGTCGCCGCCGAGCACGTCGACGTCGCGCAGCGCCACGCGGCCGACCTCGAGGTCGAGCGGCAT
>JAGQIT010001297.1 GCA_020431135.1 Myxococcales bacterium
GACGGCGACGGCGACGTCGTCGTCGGCGAGCTTAGCGTCCGCGCGGCCCGCAGCGATCGCGCGGCGCTCGACGAGGTGCTGACGGCGGCCGCGGAGGTCGTCCCGCCGTCGGTCGAGATCATCCGCCTCGACCCGAAGGAGACCCTGGAGATCTCGCTGCGCGTGCCTGTCGGCGGGTTGACGCCGGGCGAGGGACCGCGGGCGCTGGCCGCATCGATCGCCCGCGCGCTGGAGAACCTCGGGCACAGGCCGTGGGCGCTCGAGCTAGGCGGTGACGGGGACGGCTCGCCGCTGCCGGCCGGGGAGGGGCGCCTGCTCCTGCGCGCGGAGGTGGGGGCGACGGCGGAGGTGCTGGCGGCGCTGCGGGTGATCCCGGGGGTGAATCCGCGGCGGCCTCCCGCCGACGGAGCCCTCCAGACGGCCGCCCTCGTCGTCCGCGGCGACGACCTCGAGTCGCTGCGTGAGGTCAGCGACTCGCTCGCCGTGGCGTTGCGGGCGATCCCGGGGATCGCCGACGTCGACGTCCTCGACGACGTCGCGCGTCCGGAGCTCGCGGTCCGCGTCGACGCGGCGCGGGCGGCCGCCGTCGGGGTCGACTCGACGGAGGTGTCACGCGCTGTGACGGCGGTTCTCTCGGGGATCGAGATCGCCGCGGGGCAGCCGGGCGCGCGCCCGCGGGTGCTGCTCCGGGTCCAGGCCGCCGACTCGGACGATCGCGTCGCTCGGCTCGCCGGCATCGTGCTCCCGCGATCCGACGGCGGCGTCGTGCGGATCGCCGACGTCGCGGACATCGAGATGGTGGCCTCTCCCGCGGCGATCCGCCGCAGCGACGGCCGGCGCGCCATGACGATCGAGATGACGCTCGCAGGTGGGGCCGGGGCCGTCGAGGGGGCGATCAAGGAGGCGATCGCCGAGCACGAGCTGCCGCTCGGCGTCACCGTCGAGCTGCCGTCGTCGCGGTCGCGTTGAGCGGACGACGGGGTCGACCCGTCGCCGCGAGGTCGACCGGTGAAGTGTTCTAAGAGACAGGCATCGTCCGCCTGTCCGAAGCGCTAGTCACCCTCGCTCCTAGGCCTGGCGGGCCGGCGGGCGCTTGCGCTTCTGGAAGATCCGCCGCATCCACTGCCCGAGCTGCTCGCCGCGGGTGTTGAAGTTGGCCCGGAACATGAACTCTTGGATCGCGTTCTGGAGCTCGCCGGCGGTCTGGAAGCGGTTGGCGGGGTCGCGGGCGAGGGCCCGCAGGAGGATCGCCTCGAGGCGCTTGGGGATCTTCGGGTTGACCTCGGACGGCGTCGGGATCGCGCAGTCGCGGACGCTCTGGTAGGTCTCGAGGTCGCTGTTCTTGCGGAAGAGCCGCTCGCCGGTGAGGAGCTCGTAGAAGACGATGCCGACGGCGAAGATGTCGCTGCGCAGGTCGAGCTTCTCGCCGCGGACCTGCTCCGGGGACATGTAGGCGAGCTTGCCCTTGATGATCCCCGCCTGGGTGTGGATCGACGAGCTCGCCGCCTTGGCGAGGCCGAAGTCGATCAGCTTGACCTCGCCCTCGAAGGACACGAGGACGTTCGGCGGGCTGATGTCGCGGTGGATGACGTTGAGCGGCTCGCCGCTGCGGCCGCGCTTGTGGTGGGCGTAGTCGAGGCCCTCGCACACCCTGGCGATGATGTAGCAGGCGTAGTGCAGCGGGATCGGCTTGCCCTTCTTCTGCGCGTAGTCGAGGAGCGCGCCGATGTCCCGGCCGTCGACGAACTCGAGGGCGATGTAGAAGCTGTCCTCGTGGCGGCCGAGCTTGTAGATCTGGGCGATGTTCCCGTGGGTCAGCTGGACGGCGAGCTTGGCCTCCGCCTGGAACATGGCGATGAAGTCAGGGTCGCTGGCGATGTGCGGCAAGATCCGCTTGATCGCGACGAGGCGTTCGAAGCCCTCGACGCCGTGGAGCTTCGCCTTGTAGACCTCGGCCATCCCGCCGGCGTTGATCCGTTCGAGAACCGTGTAGGGCCCGATCGTTTGCGGGATCGACGACATCGGCCATCACATTGAATCCCTCGCTGTCGGGCAAGTCAATCGCCGTCCCGCGGCGGCACTCGATCGCGCCGCCGGAGCGCCGACGAGGAGGGCGGCCCTGCCCGTGATCGAGCGATATCGCCGATCGGCGGCGGCGGTCGACGCCGCGGCGCGCGGGCGAAGGGGCGGCGCGCGAGCGCAAAAAGCGGGAGGGGCGGGCCTCCAGAGCGTCTCTGGCGGCCCGCCCCCCGGGGAGCGGCGGCGTCGCGCCTGGTCTAGGCGACGACCCCGTCGGGATCGCGCTCATCGGCGCCGGTGAGCGATCCGAGCCCGTCAGGGGGCATTGCGACCGCCTCGAGCGCGGCCTCGAGGACCTGGCTCATGTCTTCGGCGAAGAGGATCTCCATCGCCTCGCGCACGTCTTCGGGCACGTCGACGAGATCCCGGGCGTTGCGCTGCGGCAAGATCACCCGGCGGATCCCGGCGCGGTGGGCCGCCAGCACCTTGGCCTTGATCCCGCCGACGGGGAGGACGCGGCCGCGCAGGGTGCACTCGCCGGTCATCGCCGTGTCCGCGCGGACGCGCCGCCCGGTGAGGAGCGAGGCGAGGGCGGTGAAGATCGTCACCCCCGCCGACGGCCCGTCCTTGGGGACCGCGCCCGCCGGGACGTGGATGTGGAGGTCCGAGTTCTCGAGGAAGGTCGGGTCGACCCCGAGCTGGTCGGCGTTGGCGCGGACGTAGGTGAGGGCGGCGCGCGCCGACTCCTTCATCACGTCGCCGAGCTGGCCGGTGATCTCGAGGCGCCCCTTGCCGGGCATCCGCGAGGTCTCGATGAAGAGGATGTCGCCCCCCACCGGGGTCCAGGCGAGGCCGGTGGCGACGCCGGGGACGGCGGTGCGCTCGGCGACCTCGCTGGTGAAGCGGACCTTGCCCAGGTAGGTGTGGAGGTCGGCCTCGTCGATGGTGAAGCGGCGGCTCTTCTCGTCGCTGCCGCGGGCGATCTCGAGGGTGATCGCCCGGCACAGCTTGGTCAGCTCGCGGCCGAGCTGGCGGACCCCGGCCTCGCGGGTGTAGTCGCGGATCACCGCGCGCAGGGCCTCGTCGGTGAGCGACAGGGTGCCGTCGGCGATCGCGTGGTTCTCGAGGGCCCGCGGCAGCAGGTGGTTGCGGGCGATCCGCAGCTTCTCGTCGGTGGTGTAGCCGGAGATCTCGATGATCTCGAGGCGGTCACGCAGCGGCGCCGAGAGGCTGCTGAGGTTGTTCGCCGTGAGGATGAACATCACCTCGGAGAGGTCGAAGGGCAGCTCGAGGTAGTGGTCGGTGAAGTGCTTGTTCTGCTCGGGGTCGAGGACCTCGAGGAGCGCCGCCTCGGGCGAGCCCATCCACCCCTGGCCGAGCTTGTCGATCTCGTCGAGGAGGATCACCGGGTTGCGCTTGCCGGCCTTCTTCAGCGCGCCGATCAGGCGGCCCGGGAGGGCGCCGACGTAGGTCCGCCGGTGGCCGCGGATCTCGGCCTCGTCCCTCACGCCGCCGAAGCTGGCTCGGACGAACTCCCGGCCCATGGCATCCGCCACGGCCTGGCCGAGGCTCGTCTTGCCGACCCCGGGGGGGCCCGCCAGGCAGAGGATGGGCCCCTTCTTCC
>JAGQIT010000116.1:0-1817 GCA_020431135.1 Myxococcales bacterium
GCACCGACATGGCCAACAACCGCGGGCGCACGGAGCTGCGCCTGTCGAGCGTCGACGGCGGCGCGCCGCTGACCCTCGCCGAGCACGACGCCGCCGACTTCAGCCCGCGCTGGGCGGCCAAGGGCGGCCTCCTCTACTTCCTCTCACGGCGCTCGGGATCGACCCAGATCTGGTCCGTCGACGCCGACGGCGGGGAGCCGCGCCAGCTCACCGACTTCCCGATCGACGTCACCGGGATCATCGTCAGCCCGGACGGCGAGCGCCTCGGCTTCACGGCCGACGTCTTCCCCGACTGCGCCAACATCGACTGCACGGCGACGCTCCTCGGCGAGCGCGGCAAGCGGCAGGCGAGCGGCATGATCTACGACGAGCTCTTCGCCCGCCACTGGGACACCTGGAAGGACGGCCGGCGCTCGCACCTCTTCGTCGGCAAGCTCGGCGCCGGCGCGGGCGGCAAGCTCGGCGAGGTCGTCGACGTCACCGACCAGCTCGAGGCCGACGTCCCCTCCAAGCCCTTCGGCGGCGCCGAGGAGATCGCCTTCAGCCCCGACGGCCAGCACCTCGTCTACACCGCGCGCGTCGCCGGCCGCGAGGAGCCCTGGTCGACCAACTTCGACCTCTACAAGGTCGCCGTCGCCGGCGGCGCGCCCGAGAACCTGACCGCCGACAACCCGGCCTGGGACACCATGCCGGTGTTCTCGCCGGACGGCTCTAAGCTCGCCTACCTGGCGATGACGCGCCCCGGGTTCGAGGCCGACCGCTTCCGGATCATGATCCGCGACTGGCCGAGCGGCCAGGTCCGCGAGGTCGCCGCGGAGTGGGATCGCTCGCCGCGCTCGCTCCTCTTCTCGGCCGACGGCAAGCGCCTCTACGTCACCGCCGACGACCTCGGCGAGCACCCGCTCTTCGCGATCGACGTCGCCAGCGGCGCGGCCACGAAGCTCGTCGGCGACGGCTACGTCGGCGCCCCGCAGCGCGCCGGCGATCGCCTCGTCTTCGCCCGCGACGACCTCCGCTCGCCGGCCGAGCTCTACCGCGCCGGCAGCGACGGCGCCGACGTCACGGCGATCACCGCGGTCAACAAGGACAAGCTCGCCAACGTCAAGATGGGCGAGCCCGAGCAGTTCAAGTTCGACGGGGCCGGGCGCGACGAGGTCTACGGCTGGGTCGTCAAGCCCGTCGACTTCGACCCGAGCAAGAAGTACCCGCTCGCCTTCCTGATCCACGGCGGCCCGCAGGGCTCGTTCGGCAACCACTTCCACTACCGCTGGAACCCGCAGGTCTACGCCGGGGCCGGCTACGCCGTGGCGATGATCGACTTCCACGGGTCGACGGGCTACGGCCAGCGCTTCACCGACGCGATCTCGGACGACTGGGGCGGCAAGCCGCTCGAGGACATCCAGGACGGGATCCGCCACATCGAGCGCAGCTACGAGTGGATCGACACCGACCACGCCTGCGCCCTCGGGGCGTCGTACGGCGGCTTCATGATCAACTGGATCGCCGGCAAGTGGCCCGAGCAGTTCAAGTGCCTGGTCAACCACGACGGCGTCTTCGACAACCGGATGATGTACTACGCGACCGAGGAGCTGTGGTTCCCCGAGTGGGAGCACGACGGCCCCTACTGGCAGAACGAGAAGGCGCACGAGAAGCACAACCCGGTCAACTACGTCGACAAGTGGCGGACGCCGATGCTCGTCATCCACGGCTCGCTCGACTACCGGATCCCCGAGACCCAGGGGCTCGCGGCCTTCACCGCGATGCAGCGCCGCGGCGTCCCGAGCCGCCTGCTCGTCTTCCCCGACGAGAACCACTGG
>JAGQIT010000116.1:1825-2068 GCA_020431135.1 Myxococcales bacterium
GGCGAACTCGCTGCAGTGGCACGACCAGGTCCTGGAGTGGCTCGACACCTGGATCCGCAAGGACTGAGCCGCGGATGGCCGCGCTCCCCGAGTGGCTCGCCGAGCTCCCGCGGCTCCTCGGTCCGGGCGTCGGCGTCGTCGTCGTCCTGCGCCACGGCGAGCGCGAGCGCCTGCCCCAGGGGATGCGCGGGGACGACGTCCGCCTCACCGCGGCCGGGCGCGCGGGCGCGCGGGCCCTCGGCG
>JAGQIT010001298.1 GCA_020431135.1 Myxococcales bacterium
TCTTCGCGTCCGCCGATCGCGACGTCGTCGTCCGCTCGGTGAGCGCCGCGGCGGGCCTCCCGTCGATCGCGCCGTGCAGCGATCCGGCGGCCCTCGCCCGCGCCCCCGCGCTCCCCGAGGCCGGCGCCGCGCGGGAGCGGATCGCGGCGCTGCGCGGCCGCCATGAGCAGGTCAAGGCGCTCGTCGCCGCCGGCAAGTTCGCGGCGGCAAGTGAGGCGATCGCGGGGCTGGAGTCCGACGCCGAGGCGAGCGGCTGGGAGCCGCTGATCATCGACGTCGGCCTGACGAAGGCGGGGCTGCTGATCCGCACCGGCGACGGCGAGGGGGCCGAGGCGCTCTACGAAGAGACGCTGTGGCGGGCCGCGAGCGCCGGCGACGACGCCTCGGTGGCCGACGCGGCGGCGATGCTCACCTACGTCGTCGGCTACCTGCGGGCGCGGCCCGTCGAGGGCCTCCGCTGGGGACGCATGGCCCGCGCGGCGCTCGATCGCTCGGGCGATCGCGAGGGGATGCGCGAGGCGACGCTCGTCAGCAGCCTCGGCATCGTCCACGAGGCGCTCGGCGACTACGACGCGGCGCAGGCGAACAAGGAGGCGGTGCTCGAGCTGCGCGCGCGCCTGATGGGCGCCGAGCACCCCGGGGTCGCCAACGCCCACAACAACCTCGCGATCCTCTACCTCGCCCGCGGCGAGGCCGAGCGCGCCGAGCTCCACCACCGCGAGGCGATCGCGATCCGCGAGCGCGTCCTCGGGCCGCGTCACCCCGACGTCGGTGACTCGTACCTCAACCTCGGCAACGTCTACGCCGTGCGCAAGGACAACCGGGCGGCGCTCGCCGCCTATGAGCGCGCGCTCGGGATCCTCGTCGAGGGCTACGGCGAGGGGGCGCCGCGGGTCGCGGCGATCCTCGACAACATCGCCGCGGTCCAGCGCGAGCTCGGCGACCTCGACGCGGCGCTCCGCAACCACCGCGAGGCGCTCGAGATCCGCGAGCGCGTCTACCCCGAGAACCACCCCGAGATCGCGACGTCGCACTTCGGCATCGGCGCCTGCCTGGTCAACCGCGGCGACGTCGAGGCCGGGATCGCCGAGCTCCGCGCGGGGCTCGCTGTCTTTGAGGCCAGCGTCGGCCCCGATCATCCGGACACGGCGCAGGCCCACGCGGCGCTCGGCCAGGCGCTGATCGACAGCGGCGCCGCGGAGGAGGGGGAGATCCACCTCGCGCGCGCGTGGAGGCTGTGCGAGGCCCGCGAGGTCGGCCCCGGGACCCGCGGCGAGATCGCCTGGATCTACGCCCAGCGGCTGGCGGCGCGCGGCGAGGTCGAGCGGGCGCGGACGCTGGCGGAGGTCGCTCGCGGCGACTTCGAGGCGCTCGGCAACCGCGACAAGGTCGCCGAGATCGACGCGTGGCGGACGACCGCGACCGAGGGCGTAGCGAGCGAGTAGTCGGCGGCCGCGTCCGCGTCGAGGCGTCGCGGGCCCTCGGGCTCGACGCGGGCGGCGGGCGGCGACGCCAGTGCGGAGGTCTGCGGCGGCCGTCCTCTGGGGGCGACATCACCGCGGCGAACGTCGATCCGCGGCGCCCGTCCGCTGGGCGCGGTCGCGGCCATCGCCTGGTCGCACGAGCAGGCGGGGCAGGGCATGATGGACGGGTGAACGTGCTGTGGCCGCTCGCCGGGCTCGTCGTCGTCGCCACCCTCATCGGGCTCGGCGCGCGTCTGCGTCTGCGTCGGCGCTCACGCTTCATGCTCGGCGCGGAGCGGTCCGCCGAAGAGGGCCTGCGCGTCGCCGCCGGCATCGACGATCTCCGGCGCTTCTTCGTTCTCAGCCAGCGGCTGCTCTGGGGGCTCACGCAGCCCGATCTGATCCGCGTCGATCTCGCGGCGACCAGCGCCGAGCTCCTCCGCGAGTTCCCCGACTTCTTCGTCGCCCATCTCGTCGTCGCCTTCATCAAGCGCTCGACCGGCGAGACCTCGGCCGCCAGCGCCGCGCTCGCCCGCGCGGTCGAGCTCGCGCCGCCCGGTCACCCGCTCGCCTACCTCCTGCCGACGCAGGCCGAGTGGGCCGGCGAGGCCCCCGAGGTCACCCTCGAGGAGGCCGTCCCCGGGCGGATCTGGCGGCACGCCGCCTACTACACCCACGGCGACTCGCCGCTCCTCGAGGTCGCCTACGCGACGATCGTCCGGCGCCGCGACGGCGGCCTCGTGATCTACAACCCCGTGGCGATGTCGCCGGAGATCACCGCGGCGATCGCCGCGCTCGGCGAGGTCACGCACCTGGTGATCGGCACCAAGTTCCACAACCTCTTCATCGCCGAGGCCCAGGCGGCGTTCCCCGGGGCGAAGACCTACGGCGTGCCGGGGCACCGCGAGAACCCGCCGTCGCGCGCGCTCCGCTTCGACGGCTTCCTCCGCCCGGGCGCGCCGCTCTTCCCCGGCGAGA
>JAGQIT010001299.1:0-601 GCA_020431135.1 Myxococcales bacterium
GGCCGGGCCCTCGGGCGTTCTCGGGAGGTGGAGCGCGAGGGGATCTCGCCCTGGAGATCGCGTCGGTGACCTCGCCGAGTTGGCGCGGCGGCCGGCTGGCCAGCGTCCTCGCGGCATCCCTGCCGCTTGTCACCAGGTGGGGTGACCGCTATCATGCCGACGCTCCGCGTCTGGAAGGTCGTACATGCGTCGCAACATCATTGTCGCCCTCTTCATCGCCTTCGCGGCAACGTCCACGCCCGCCTGTAAGCTCGCCAGCCGCGCTCGCGTGCAGTCGATCAAGCTGATGAACGAGGGGATCGAGTTCTCGAAGAAGAACAACTCCTCGGCCGCCGAGAAGGCGCTTCAGGACGCGATCAAGGCCGATCCCGACCACGCCGCGGCTCACCACGCGCTCGGCGTCGTCTACCGCAAGCAGGGCAAGTGGATCGACGCTGAGAAGGCCTTCCAGGGCGCGATCGACCACATGGGCGATGAGCCCAACGGCAAGTACTACTACGATCTCGGGGCGGTGCTCGCCGCCCAGGGCGAGGCGGAGGGCGTCACGACCCAAGAGAAGGAGGCGAAGTTCACCGCAGCGATCGCCGCCTTCCAGGAGGCG
>JAGQIT010001299.1:683-2673 GCA_020431135.1 Myxococcales bacterium
CTCAAGCCCTCGTTCAGCCCCGCGTTCGTCGATCTCGGCAACATGTACATCGACTACGGGCACGCGAACGTGGCGATGGTCATCCTCCAGACCGGCACCCAGGTGAACGAGACGGACGCGAGGATGTGGGCCGGGCTCGGGCGCGCGTATCACTCGCTCAATCAGCCGAAGGAGGCGATCGACGCCTACACCAAGGCGAAGGCGATCGATCCCGACCTGCTCGATGCGCTCCACGGCCTCGGCATGGCCTACGCTGACCTGCGCCAGCGCTCGGAGGCGAAGGAGAACCTCGAACTCTTCCTTCAGAAGGCGGGGGGCGAGACCCCGGAGCACGTCGTCAAGGCCGCGCGCGACACCATGGCGCGCATGGACGACGTCATTTAGCCCAATTCGCTCACCAGGTCGGCCCCTTTGGGGGCCGAAGGCGAGCCCTCCGAAGGCGCCGGTGCTCCGGCGCCTGATTCTTTGTCCGCGTCGGGTCGCCGCCGGCAGACCCCCTGTGAGTTCTCCACAGGGGCCGCTGGGCAGTCGGCCGGCGCGTTGATGCTGGCGCCAGGAGCGTGGTATATCCGCGGTCTCCTAGGGCGTGGGAATTCCCCAAGATTGCTCAACAAATAGGGTCCCCGATGGAACTTTCGAAGCGCATCAAGTCACGACTCAGCGAGGCCAAGGACTGGAGCAACGTGCTGGACCAACTGGAGTCCGAAGCCGCCGCTGCAGGTGATGCGGCCGCTCAGTCGCAGGCGTTCTTTGACCTTGGACGTGTCTACGAGGGCGTGCTCCTCGACCGGGCGCGCGCCATGCAGTGCTTCCAGAAGGCGTTCAAGCTCGATCAGAAGAACCTGATCGCGCTGCAGTTCGCCCGCGAGATCTATCAGCGCATGGCTCACCTCGAGATGGTGACCCGCCTGATGAAGCTGGAGCTCAAGGCGAACCGGGACGCCTCGCGTGCTCCGGCGCTGAACTACTGCTACGGCACCGCGCTCCTCAACCTCAAGCAGGTCGACCAGGCGCGTCGCTTCCTCGAGATCGCGAGCAGCAGCGGCGACGAGGAGTTCCAGCAGCGCTTCCAGGAGACGCTCTACGATCGCGGCAACTGGGAGTTCGCGCTCCAGAACATCAACAACCAGATCACCGCGCTCACCGGCGAGGGCGACCCGCTCGCCGCGGACGTCGCCCGTCGCGGGCCGCAGGTCTCGACCCTGTACCTGAAGGCGGCGCGGATCCTCCAGCAGGAGGCGCCCGACGATCAGCGCCTCCTGCCCTACCTCTTTAAGGCGCTCGACGCGAGCCCGAACTCCGACGAGGCCGGCTTCGTCGCCGAGACGCTGCTCGCCGCCGGCGGCCACCTGCAGCACATTCAGAAGCTCCAGGACCGCCGCGCGAGCCTCGTCGAGGAGGTCCCTGAGAAGGTCCGTCTCCTCCGCGGCTTCGCTTCGGTCTGGCAGATCCGCCTCAACAACGTCGACATGGCGGCCTACTTCTACCGCCAGGCGCTCGAGTACGCGTACACCTACGGTGGCGAGGCGCTCGTCGACGAGCGCGACTTCCCGTGGCACGTCGGCGCCTACTACCTGCTTAAGGGACAGGCGGAGGGGCGCGGCGCCGCGGATGGTCTCGTCGATCTCGCGGCCCGCGGCCTCGCGGTGATCAGCGACGCGCAGGACGCCGCGATGATCGCCGTCGCGGCGGCCGAGCTCGCGTGGCGGATCGACAACAACGTCGACACCGCGCGTCATCTCTTCAGCCAGGCGATCGAGTACGCGGGCAACAACCCGGCGCTCCTCGAGTTCTCCAACACTCACGGCGCCCTCTCGGCGGCGCCCTCGCAGGCCCAGCAAGAGGCTGCGGCTGCGGCCGCCGCACAGGCGGAGCGCGAGGCGGCCGAAGCCGCGGCGCGCGAGCAGGCGGCGCGCGAGCAGGCCGCGGGTGAGAAGGCGGAGCGCGAGGCGGCGGAGCAGGCGGCGCGCGAGCAGGCGGCGCGCGAGCA
>JAGQIT010001300.1 GCA_020431135.1 Myxococcales bacterium
GAAGCCGCGGCCGCCGTGGGTGAGGGCGTAGTAGAGCGCGACCCGCTCGGCGCACAGGCCGAGGTTGTAGCTCGCGTTCTCGACGTTGGCGCCGGTCCAGATCTCGCCGCTCTCGTCCTCGAAGGCCGCGCCGACGGCGAAGTTGGAGTAGTCGCACAGGGCCCGCTCGCGCGCGGCCCAGGCGGCGGCGACGAGCTCATCATCCGTGATCGCGGTCATCCTAGACCTCCTCGACCTCGAGGTCATCGACGTCGATCTCCTCGACGTCCTCGCCTTCGGTCTCGCCGCGCTTCTTGACCACGGTGATCTCGGCGACCTCGACGTCGACCTCCTCGAGCTCATCGAGCTCGACGTCGACGACCTCCGGGGTGGGGACGCGGGAGCGCGCCCGGAGGAGGGCGTCGGTGACCTCGAGCAGGCGCTTGCTCAGCTCCTGGTTGAGGTTCCACAGGAGCTTGACCGCGAGGTGGGCGTCGCGGTGGAGGATGTCGTAGAAGTCGCGGCGCTCGATCACCAGGAGGCGGCCGTCGGAGAGGGCGGTCGCCGTCAGCGTGCGGTGGGTGGTGTCGATGAGATCGATCTCGCCGAAGTGCTGGCCGGCGTGGATCGTCGCGTAGTCGCGGCCCTCGCGGGTCAGGCGGATCGAGCCCTCGAGCACGGCGCAGAGCTCACCGCCCGGCGTGCCCTCGCGGCTGAGCACCTCGCGGCGCTCGAAGGGCCGCATCCGCGACGCCGTCATGATCTTGCACAGCTGCTGGTAGCTGAGCTGGCGCATCAGCGGCAGGCGGCGCAGCGTCTCGATCGTGAAGTTGAGCTCGGCGGCGCGGCCCGGGGTCTCGGGCGCGTGCGGGAGCTGGACGACGAGCGCCGTGATGTTGTCCTTGCCGCCGCGGCTGTTGGCGAGGTCGATGAAGCGCCCGGGGATCTCCTCGATGTTCGAGAGGGCGAGGTTGGCGGCGATGTCCGAGCCCTCGAGGTACTCGTAGAGGCCGTCGGAGCACAGGAGGAACGAGTCGCCGGGGAGGACCTCGAAGTCGAGGATGTCGACCTCGACGTGCTCGTGGACGCCGACCGCCCGCGTCATCGCGTTCTTGAAGTTGGCGTAGGGGCTGCCCGCGAACTCCTCGGGGTTGAGCTTGCCGCTGCGGATCAGCTCGTTCATCAGGCTGTGATCCTCGGTCAGCGGATAGACGATGCCGTTGCGCAGGAGGTAGATCCGGCTGTCACCGACGTAGGCGATGAAGCCGCGATCGCCGACGATCATCAGGCTGACGACCGTCGTGCCCATCCCGCGCTTCTCGGGCTCCTGCTGCGCCTTGTTGTAGATCGCGGCGCACGCGGCGTGGACCGCGTACTCGAGCATCGTGCTGATCTCGATGTGCGCGGCGGGGTCGTCGTCCTCGAAGGCGTCGAGGAGCGCTCGCTCGTTGAAGACGACGTCGCGGATCGTGTGCACCGCCATCGCACTCGCCACCTCGCCGGAGGCGTGCCCGCCCATCCCGTCGGCGACGACGAAGAGGTTGAGGTTCTTGTCGACGAGGAAGTTGTCCTCGTTGTGCGATCGCTTGCGCCCGACGTCGGTCGCTGCCCAGTACTTGATCTCCATGGCTGTCGATAGATCCCGAGGGGGCACCCCGGACGTGACTAGGGCTCGGGGGGCGCTGCTGCCGAGAATACGG
>JAGQIT010001301.1 GCA_020431135.1 Myxococcales bacterium
AGCTCGTCGGTGACGGTGACGCCGACGTCGAGGGTGCCGGCGACGCGGCCCGCGTCCATGCCGCGGCCGGGCCCGCCGGAGCGGTCGACCGCGCCGGTGAGGATGTAGTGATCGCTCGAGGTGACCTCGCGGATCAGCACGCGGCCCATGCGGCCGCGGGCGCCGACGATGATCACAGGGGTGAGATGTTCGGTCATTGGGCTTCTCCGAGGTTCTTCAGGGCCTCGCTCAGGGCGCGCCCCTCGGGGCTGTCGGGGTCGAGGGAGTGGAGGGGGAGGCGGACGTCGTCGCGGCAGCGGCCGAGCATCGCCATCGCCGCCTTGACCGGCATCGGGTTGGGCGCGAGGAAGAGCGCCCGGGTCAGCGGCAGCTGGACGTTGTGGAGCTTGAGCGCGTCGGCGAGGCGACCCTCGCGGGCGGCCTTGCACAGGTCGGTGACAGTCCTCGGGATCACGTTCGAGACCACCGAGATGACCCCGTCGCCGCCGGCCGCGAGGAAGGGCAGGAGCGAGAAGTCGTCGCCGCTCAGGAGGTCGAAGTCGGGGCCGCACATCTCGCGGATCCTCGACGCCCGCGCCATGTCGCCGGTCGCCTCCTTGATGCCGACGATCCGCTCGTGGCGGGCGAGGGCGGCGACGGTCTCGGGCTTGAGGTCGCACGCCGTCCGCCCGGGCACGTTGTAGAGGATGATCGGCAGCGGCGTCGCGTCGGCGATCGCCCGGAAGTGGGCGAGGAGCCCGCTCTGCGGCGGCTTGTTGTAGTAGGGCGTGACGTGCAGCGTGCCGTCGGCGCCGAGCTCGAAGCACGCCTTGCTCGTGTCGATCGCCTGGCGCGTGTTGTTCGAGCCGGCGCCGGCGAGCACCGGGACGCGGCCGCGGACCGCCTTGACGACCGTGTCGACGACGTGGAGATGCTCGGGGATCGACAGGGTCGCCGCCTCACCCGTCGTGCCGCAGGGGACGAGGCCGTCGATGCCGGCGGCGATCTGGGCCTCAACGAGGTCGTGGAGGGCGGCGTCGTCGATCTCGCCGTCCCGCATCGGGGTGATTAGAGCTGTGAACGCGCCGCGGAATGTCGCCATAGGTGCGGGCGGAAACTTAGCAGGTCGCCGCCGCCGGCCAAAGGGGGAGGCGCGTGCAGAGATCGACCCAGGCCGGGAATAGGCGGGAATAGGAGCGTCCGCGCCGGCGTCTCCTCGCGTCGTGGATCGACGTCGGCTCAGCCCCAGGTGATCGGCTCGGCGACGGCGATCGGCGTCGTCGTCCCGTCGCCCGCGAGGCGGACGAGGGCGACCGACGCGGCGCCGGTCGGCTCGCCGCGGCGGTCGAGGTCGATCCGCACCTGGCCGTCGCGGGCGTCGCAGCGGCGCGAGGTCACGTAGACGCCGCGGCCCTGGAAGACGACGACGAGGACGTGGATCGCGGCGGCGGGGCTCTCGACGGCGACGCCCGTCCAGCGCAGCTCGAGGCAGCTCGTGTCCTGCGGCGCGCGCCCGCGGATCGTCGGTCCGTCGAGGAGGTCGAGGCGCCGGCGGAGGACGAGGGCGGCGCCCGCCGTCGGGTCGCCCTCGAGAACGGCGTCGAGGGTCTCGCGGGCGCGGTGGAAGTGGCCCTGGCGCATGTAGATCTGCGCCATCGTCGGGCTCGCCAGGCGGGCGCGTCGTGAGGCCTTGACCTTGCTCATCGCGCACCCTCGGCGCGGGCGTCGGCGTGCGCCGACCGGGCGGGCGGCGGCCAGAGCTCGTCGAGCGCCGCGGCGTCGACGAGCCGACGCGCGGCGTCGAGGTCCGCGGCGATCGC
>JAGQIT010001302.1 GCA_020431135.1 Myxococcales bacterium
TCGCCTGCGGCCTCGCGCTCGCCTGGTCGCCGCCGGCCGCGGCCGACGTCGTCGACGACGCCTACGTCGCCGGCAACGCGGCGGCCCGCGCCGGCGACTGGGAGACCGCCGTCGAACGCTACCGCGAGGCCGAGGGCCTCCTCCCCGGGCGCAGCGCGGCGCTCTCCTTCAACCTCGGCACGGCCTACGCCCAGCTCGGCGAGCTCGGCCACGCCACCTTCCACCTCCGGCGCGCGCTCCAGCAGGCGGCGGAGCCGAGCGCCGAGGTCGCCGAGGCGGCGCGTCGCAACCTCGGGATCGTCCGTCAGCGGATGGAGGTCGCCGCCGACACCTCGGGCGCCCAGCTCGACCGCCCGGAGACCTGGTGGGATCTCCTCCTCGCGGCCGTCAAGGCGCCGCTCTTCGGCTGGCTGGCCCTCGGGTCGGGTTGGCTCGGGCTCGCCGCCCACCTCGTCCGCAGGCGCCTCGGCGGCGGCGCGGCGACCGGGACGCGCTCGCTCGTCGGCGTCCTCGCGGTGATCTTCCTGGTGCTCGGCGGCCTCCACGGCCTCGCGCTGCGGGCCGAGCGGCAGTCGCCCGAGGCGATCGTGCTCTCGGCCAACGCAGACGTGAGGGAGGCGCCGGGGGCCCACCGCAAGTCGGCGTTCGCGTTGCAGGGCGGCAGCCGGGTGCGGATCGTCGAGCGCGTCCCGGGATGGAGCCGCGTCCGCCTCGCGGGCGGCCTCGAGGGCTGGCTGCCGGCGGACGAGCTCGGCGAGCTCCAGCGCAAGCGTCAGGGGGCGCGCGGGCCCGCGAAGCCGGCGCCTGCGGCTCCCTAGGCTCCTCTCCCTCGGGCTTATCGAGGGGCCCACGCCGCCGGAGGTCGCAAGCCCGCGGCGCCGCGGCGCTGACCATAAGGAGAGGACGAGTGGTCGCAGCGCGAGCGCAGCGTCGGCGCTCTCGGCTTCGGCGAAGCGCCGCAGGGCGGATTGGACGCGTCGTCGGGGCCGAGAGGGCCGACGAGGACAGGCGAGAGCGCGTGTCGATCGGCGGGCTGGCTCATAGATTTCGGCCCCCTGGGGCCTTGGGACTGCCGTCGCGCAGCGCTCCGGTCGACGCTCGACGCGGAGGACTAGCGAGGTTGTCGAGCGCGAGAACTCGGTCGGCGTGATCGCGGGTCTGCGAGTCGCTCGACGCGTCCTTTGTTGCCGGTCGCCGCGGGAGCGTCCACGCCGCCCGAGGTCCGCCGCGGCTCGTCGAGCGTGACGTGATCCTCAACGCCGCAGGTGCGCGTCGCTTCGCCGCAGCCGCGACCGTCGACGCCGGCGGCGCGAGCACGCGCTGACCCCTCGGACAGCCGCGATCCCGCGTGCTCTCGCGCTGCGATCGTCGCTTCGCAGTCCCAGAGTTCATCGGTCGCGGGCCGGACCTCGCCCGCGGGGCTGGCCGCGTCACGGAGGCCGCCTACTCTGACTGACGACATGGGCGGGGCGCGTCGAACTCGGTGGCGCTTCCTAGGTCGATCCGGCGGGCGTCGCGTCGCCGATCCTCTACTGTCGGTGGGATCGTCGCTGTCAGAGTCGGCGATGGCGACGCTGTGGGACCGACGGGGACGCCGCGCCTACATGCACGGGGGGCCGCTCGAATTGGCGACCTCTGCAGGCCTGTACGCCGTCCTGCGACAGCCGCGGCGGCCGCTTGGCCCTACGAAAATGGCCGTGGCAACCGCGGCTCGCGCGAGATAACCTAAAGGTCGTGCTGGCAGTGCTCGCCACGAAGATCCGCAACTCTGGCAGGAGCCAGGGGTCGACTGCGGCCGTGGTGGGCAAGTCGTACGAGGGCTTCCTGATCTCCGAGCCGGTCGTCGGTCGCGGCATGGTGATCTTCCGCGACCCCAACGGGCGGCGGATGGTGACGACCTCGGTGCGACGCGTCCTGACGACCGCGGAACAGCGTCTCCTCTACGTTGAGACCGAGAACAGCGTCTATCGGCTGGCGATCCTCGACCAAGAGGCCCAGCCGGCGAGCGCCACCGGCTGAGCCGGCCGGCGCGGACAAGCGACGTTCTCTCGAGGTCCTCGTCGGCGGGGCGTCGCCGCTGCGTGCGATCGCGACACGGCGATCGCACGCGGCGAGTAATACATGTCCAATAGGACATGTCTCAGCAGCGCTGGTAGACGTTGACCCGCAGGTACTCGCCCTCGACGTGACCGGCGAGCACGGGGTGATCAGGCCCGGGGCCGAGCGCGTAGAGCCGCCGCCACTGGGCGCCGCGCTCCTGCGGCAGCGACTCGTCGAGGTGCTCGCGGCCGAGGTGGTGGGAGCACGAGCAGAGGACGAGGAGGCCGTCCTCCTCGAGGCGCGCGGCGACCCGGCGCAGGCAGGCGCGCTGCGCCTTGATCGCCCGCCCGAGGTCGCGGCGCGAGCTCGCGATCTTCGGCGGGTC
>JAGQIT010001303.1 GCA_020431135.1 Myxococcales bacterium
ACGCGGTCGTGATGGTCCTCTTCTATCACGACACCGTGTGGATGAAGACCGATCGCGCGGCGATGAACCGGGCGATCTTCGCCGCCCTGCGCCCGGGCGGCGCCTACGTGATCATCGATCACAGCGGCCGCGAGGGCACCGGCACGAGCGAGGCCCAGAGCCTGCACAGGATCGAGGAGGCGGTCGTCCGCCAGGAGCTCGAGGCGGCGGGCTTCGAGTTCGCGGCCGCGGCCGACTTCCTGCGCAACGCGGACGATCCGCGCGACTGGAACGCCGCGCCGCGGGCCGCCGCCGAGGCCGGCAAGCGCGGCGAGAGCGATCGCTTCGTCCTGAGGTTCATCAAGCCGTAGTCGCGGTCGCTTTGCGCGACGCATGCCTTCGTAGCGCTCAGGTGGGTGCCTCTTCTTCGCCGCAGGCGTCGAACGCGAGAGCGGGGCCGTGTGACGATCCGGACTGCGGGTCGCTCGACGGGGACCGAGCGGGCTCCCTGCGGCCGTCATAGCGATAGTGTCCTACCGGACATGTGACACGCGCACGTCGCGGGGGAGCGCGCCTCCTAGCCGCGCCACAGCCGGAGCGTGCCGTCCTCGCAGGCCGCCCCGAGAACGACGGAGCCGTCGGGATCGACCGCGGCCGCGAGGTTCGTGGCGAGCGGCGCCGGGAGGTCGAGCTCCCAGGGGCTGATGACGCTGGGCGCGTCGCTGACGCGGCGGAGGGCGACGAGGCGGTCAAAGGCCTGGCTCGGGACGAGGAGCTCGATCGCGCCGTCGTCGTCGAGGTCGCCGGCGATCGCCTGGTCGAGGTTGTTCGAGCCGAGGCGATGGGAGGAGACGCCGGTCGCGGTCGCGGCGATCGTCAGCGTGTCGCCGCTGCGCCGGTAGAACTCGGCGATCCCGCCGATGTGCGGGGTGCGGACGACGGCGATCTCGGGCTCGCCCGCCGGGCCGAAGGGGGCGACGGCGATCGGGTGGCGCCAGCGGTAGCCGCTGCCGATCGCGGGGCCCTCTGCGACGAGCGTGCCGTCGCTGGCGAAGGCGACGATCCGCGCGCCCGCGTCCGCGTCGCTGACGGTGACCACGACCTCGTCGACGCCGTCGCCGTCGATGTCTCCCCAGAGCGGCGCGACGCCCTCGATGACCGCGGGCGCCGGGACGGTCGCCTCGGCGGTGACGCTGCCGGGGGTCGCCCGCGCGAAGAGGAGGCCGCCCGCCTCGAGGGCGTCGCCGAGCACCCCGTGGGCGTAGACGTCGGTCGTCGGCGCGAGGGCGGCGATCGTCCCGGCGTCGGCGACGACGACGCGGCCGTCCGGGAGGAGGTCGCGCGGGAAGCGGGCGCGCTCGATCGCCTGGCCGTCGACGATCACGAGCTCGCCGGCGGGCGATCGATAGGCGCGGGCGCTGCCGCCGAGCGGCGCCGGGGGGGTGCGCGCGGGGTCGTCCTCGTAGGCGCGGACGAGGGAGAAGGTGGCGCCGCTGACCGCGAGGAGCGGCGGCTCGCCGGCGGGGAGGGCGGGGAGGTCGAGGAGGAGGGGCTCGATCGTCGCGTCGATGAGGTGGAGCGATTGGGTCGCGCCGTCGTCGGCGACGACGACCCAGATCGTCCCGGCGTCGGCGGGGGCGGCGACGAGCCAGACGGGCGCGCTCGCGGCGTCGAAGGCGTGGTCGAGCGCCTGCGCGGCGGGGAGATCGGCGGGCTGCGTGATCCTGCGGTTGCCGTCGCGGCGGTGGTGCGTGTAGCCGTAGGCGAAGCCGTCGATGGGGGGCGGGACGTCGGAGGTCGTCGCGGCGGTGGTCGGTGTACTGTCGGAGGTCGCGTCGGAGGTCGATGTGGTCGTCGTCGTGGTCGCGGAGCTGTCGTCCGTCGTGGTCGCCGCGCCGGTGGTCGCGGCCGTGGCCGACGCGTCGAGGCTGGCGCTGCCGTCAGGATCGGAGCCGCACGCGAGGGCGAGGGCGGCGACGGTGGCGAGGGCGCGGCGGTCCACGCAGGGAGCCTAGCAGCCAGCGGCGAGGGCCCCTTGAGCGGGAGGCCGCGCCGTCGTGAGGACCGCCATCGGTCGTCGAGTCGGCGTCGAGGGAAGCGCCAGGTCGGGCGTCTCGCGAGTCCGTCCGATGCGGCGCGATGCGGGGCCGTGGGCGGCGGCGCGCGGGGGGTCGTGCGCGCGCGCCCTTGCGTCGGCGCCCGCGATCCCCGAGCATCGCCGCCGATGGCGATCCGCGCCCTCCTCCGCGAGCCGCTGCTCCA
>JAGQIT010000117.1:0-4778 GCA_020431135.1 Myxococcales bacterium
CTCCTCGCCGCGCCGCTCCTCGCCCTCGCCGCGTGCGGCGACGACGTCACCACAGGCAATTCCGAGACCGGCACCGGCTCGTCGACGTCGACGACCGGGGCGCCGACGACCACGGCGACCGCCGGCACGGCGACCGCGACCGGGAGCAGCGGCTCCGACAGCGGCAGCGACACGGCGGACGGGACGACCTCGGGGACGACGACCACGACCGAGACCAGCGGGTCGACGACCGACGAGACGACGTCGACCACCACCACCGGCGAGACGACGACGACCACCACCACGACCAGCTCCACGGGGAGCACCGGGGGGATCTGCGGCGACGGGGTCGTCGACGAGGGCGAGGCCTGCGACGAGGGCGAGGCCAACGGCGACGGCTCGTGCTGCGACGAGGCCTGCGAGCTCCTCGCCGAGGTCGTCTGCCGCGCGGGCTCCGGCGACGCCTGCGATCCGGACGAGCTCTGCGACGGGCAAAGCCCGCAGTGCCCGGACGACGTCGTGAGCGAGGCCGGCACCGCCTGCGGCGAGGCACCGGACGACATCTGCCTCGCCGCGCCGGTGTGTAGCGGCGTCAGCGGCGAGGCCTGCGGCGAGCCCCAGCCCGACGAGGAGGCCCTGTGCGCGATCGCCAGCGGCTGCTCCCCCGAGCTCGCGTGCGCCGACGTCGATTCGTGCGGCTGCCCGCTGCCGGCGCTCGACGGGCCGCAGACCGTCCTGATCATCATCTCCAGCGACGAGAACCAGGGCCACGACATGGACGAGAGCTGGCACGAGCTGCTCACCGGCCTCGGCCACGACGCGTCGATCGTCCCGCAGTCGACGCTCAACGACCAGACGTTCTTCGCGACCACGGACGTCCTGATCGTCGCCAGCGGCGTGAAGGCGCTGGGGGCCGGGCAGGTGGCGACGATCCAGGCCTTCGTCGAGGCGGGCAAGGGCGTCTACCTGCAGTCGGAGTACCTGGCGACCTTCGACGCCAACAAGGCCTTCGCCAGCGTCGTCAACGCGCTCGGGGCGACCTTCGCGTGGTCCGGGAACGTCACCGGCCAGCTCAACCCCGTGGCGGTCAGCGGCTGCCTCGCGGGG
The DNA here is from genome assembly GCA_020431135.1 of Myxococcales bacterium. GTDB lineage: Bacteria > Myxococcota_A > Polyangia > Nannocystales > Nannocystaceae > JADJRG01. Next base: position 1,087 of record JAGQIT010000117.1, read on the forward strand.
CACGACGCCTGCCTGTCGACGCTCACCTACCACTGGTACGCGCAGGCGGGGGACGGCAGCGGCGACGGCTTCGAGACGTTCATCACCAAGGGGGCGAGCGACATCGCCTTCTCCTACTGCCCGCCGGATCCCGCCGTCGGCGTGATCGTGACGACGACCGATCAGGACTTCATCCGCTCGGCGAACATCAACGCCGCGACGAAGCAGCTGATGGAGAACATGTTTAATCGCGTCGCGCGGCCGCAGGCGTGCAAGCCCTGAGTCGTGGCCCGCGGGGCGCCGCCGCGCTCGCGGATCGTAGGGCGTGCGCGGGCCCGTCCAGAGGTCCGTCGGCCGCCCGCGAGCGCCCCCACGATCGGCGGTCACGGCCGTCGGATCTCCCGGCGCTGGCGCGGCGATCCCACGTATCATCGCCGCGTGAAGCTCTGCCCCGCCTGCTCCTGCCACCTTCGCCGCGAGGCGACGACCTGTCCCTTCTGTCATGCGACCTTGAGCGCGCCGGTGTCGGCGAAGGCGGCGTTCGTCCTCTCGCTCGCCGCGGGCTTCGCCGTCAGCGGCTGCGCCGGGGATGACAGCGAGACGTCGATGTCCTCGGGCTCGGGCGCGTCGACGAGCACCTCGTCGACGAGCACCTCGTCAGCGAGCGACTCGACGACGAGCTCGTCGTCGGGCGGCGAGTCGAGCAGCACGTCGACGACCAGCGGCACGGAGACCGGGACGACGGATCCGACCGCGGATCCGTCGGTGACGGCGTCGGCCTACGCCTCGCCGCCGGTGCCCCCGAGCGCCTCGGGGGGGCCGCCGCCGGCTCCGGACGCTGGCGCGCCGCCGAGCCCGCAGGAGCCCGACGAGGTCGCGGATGCGGCCGCTGCCGCCGACGCGAAGTAGGGCCGCGACGCTCGATCGCTAGCGGCTCCGTCGCGTCGTGCTCGGGCGTCGGCGGACCGATCGCCGCGTCGACGACCACGACAGCGCGGGCCGACGCCGCTCGTCGTCGACACGATCGTTCGCGTACTTCATGCTCCGGCGCGCGGCCTCCGATGAGCTCATCGGCGAGGCCGTCGCGCTCGCAACGGCGGTCTGACGCTCGGCGACGGCGTCACCGCGGCGGGCCGCCGCTACACGACCCCGTACGCGAGCATCGCGTCGGCGACCCGGCGAAAGCCGGCGATGTTGGCCCCGCGGACGTAGTCGTTCACCTTGCCCTTGGGCTCGTCGTAGGCGTCGACGCACTTGCGGTGGATGCTCTGCATGATCTCGCGGAGCTGCTCGTTGACCCGCTCGGCGCTCCACGGCATCCGCGTCGCGTTCTGGGTCTGCTCGACGCCGCTGATCGCGACGCCGCCGGCGTTCGCGGCCTTGCCCGGGGCGAAGAGGACGTTGGCGTCGCGCAGCGCGTCGACGGCCCCGGCGGTGCACGGCATGTTGGCGCCCTCGCAGACCGCGAACACGCCGCCTCGGATCAGGCGCTCGGCGGACGCGCGGTCGAGCTCGTTCTGGGTCGCGCAGGGGAGGGCGACGTCGACCTCGACGCCCCAGGGGTTGCTCTTCTCGCGGAACTCGACGCCGCTGTGCTTGTCGGCGTACTCGCGCAGGCGACCGCGGCGCTCGAACTTCAGGGCCATGATCTCGCGGAGCTTCTCGGTCGTCAGGCCCTCGGGGTCATGGATCGCGCCGCCGGAGTCGCTGAGCGTGAGGACCGTGGCGCCGCGCTCGAGCGCCTTCTCGGCGGCGTAGAGGGCGACGTTGCCGGCCCCGCTGATCGCGACGCGCAGGCCGTCGAGGCCGCGGTCATGGGCCTCGAGCATCTCCTCGAGGAAGTAGATGCAGCCCCAGCCGGTCGCCTCGCGGCGGATCGGGCTGCCGCCGAAGGCGAGGCCCTTGCCGGTGAGGGCGCCCTCGAAGGCGTTCTTCTGCCGGCGATAGTGGCCGAAGAGGTAGCCGATCTCGCGCGTCCCGACGCCGATGTCGCCGGCCGGGACGTCGGTGTCGGGGCCGATGTGGCGCGCGAGCTCGGTCATCAAGCTCTGGCAGAAGCGCATGACCTCGCGGTCGCTGCGGCCCTTGGGATCGAAGTCGGCGCCGCCCTTGCCGGCGCCGAGCGGCAGGCCGGTGAGGCTGTTCTTCAGGCTCTGCTCGAGGGCGAGGAACTTGAGGATGCTGGCGTTGACCGACGGGTGGAAGCGCAGGCCGCCCTTGTAGGGGCCGAGGGCGCCGCTCAGCTGGACTCGCCAGGCGCGGTTGATCTCGACGCCGCCGTCGTCGCGCTCCCAGCACACGCGGAAGGTGATGATCCGATCGGGCTCCATCAGCCGCTCGAGGATCCGCGCGTCGCGGTACTCGGGGTGCTCGCGCGTGAAAGGGAGGACCGCCGCGGCGATCTCACGCGCCGCCTGGAGGAACTCGCGCTCGCCGGCGTTGCGCCGCTCGAGGTAGGCCATGAACTCGGCGAGCTCGTTGCGGTCGATGGCGGTGTCGTCGCTTGCGTCAGTCATCGCGGTGGGGGTCGGTGTTCTCTAGCCGAGGTCGCCTGCGCCGCAACTCTCGGGGTCGGCCGGGGCTCAGCGGCTGGCCGCGAGTCGCTCGAGGATGAGGGCGTGGACGCGCGCCGGATCCTCGAGGTGCATGAAGTGACCGACGCCCGGGAGGATCCGGCAGTCGAGCGGCGCGTCGTCGGTGGTCGCGGCGTGGGCGAAGAGCTCGGCGCCGATGCAGCCGTCGCGCTCGCCGGCGAGGACCAGCGCCGGCACGCGCAGCGGCTGGAAGGCGAGGCTCCGGCTGCGCCGCCAGGCGTCGAGGTGGCGCAGGCGCGGGCGCAGGGCGCGGTAGTAGGCGACCGCCGCGTCGACGGTGCCGGGCTGGCGGAAGGTGCGCTTGACCGCCGCGAGGCGCTCTGCCGGCGCCCGCCAGCCGGGGCTCCAGTCGGCCCACAGGCGGTCGATGAGGGCGAAGTCGTCGGCGACGAGGCGGCGCTCGGCGATCCCGCGGAGCTGGAGGAGGCCGATGTACCAGCTGCGCCGGAGCTGGGCGGCGCGCGTGCGGCCGACGAAGGCGCCGAGCGGCGGCACGGCGAGGGTGATCAGATCGCGGATGAACGCCGGCGCGAGGTTGGCCGCCGCGTAGGCGGCGATCGCCCCCCAGTCGTGGCCGACGATCGCGGCACGGTCGGCACCGAGGGCGCGGATCAGGGCGACGAGGTCGGCCCCGAGCGCGGCGATCGAGTAGTCGCCGTCGGCGGCCGCGGTGGTCGGCGCGTAGCCGCGGGTGAAGGGGGCGACCGCCCGGAAGCCGGCGTCGGCGAGCGCGTCGCACAGCGGCGCGAAGGAGGTCGCGTCGTCGGGGAAGCCGTGGACCAGGAGCACGAGCGGCCCGTCGCCGGCGGTCAGGCAGCGGAAGGTGAGGCCGCGTGCGCGGACGTCGATCGGGCGGGGCATCGCCGCCTCTCGTCTACCGCGGCGGCGCCGCCTCGGGCAACCGCTCCGCGCCCGCGGGGTGGTCTTGCCCTGCGGGGTTCGCGGGCGCTAATGCAGAGCGCAGGTGACGGACGACGAGCAGGCGGCGCGCGAGCGCATGGTCGACACGCAGATCGCGGCGCGGGGCGTCGGCGATCCGCGGGTGCTGGCGGCGATGCGGGCGGTGCCGCGGCACCGCTTCGTCCCGGCGGCGCTCCGCGGCGAGGCCTACTCCGACCA
>JAGQIT010000117.1:4856-11102 GCA_020431135.1 Myxococcales bacterium
GCGCGGGTGCTCGAGATCGGCGCCGGCTCGGGCTACCAGACCGCGGTCCTCGCCGAGCTCGGCGCGGAAGTGTACGCCCTCGAGCTGGTCGAGGCCCTGGTGGCGCCGGCCAAGGCCCGCCTCGACGCGCTCGGCTACGGCGCTCGCGTCGACCTGCGCTGCGGCGACGGCAGCCTCGGCTGGCCCGAGCGCGCCCCCTTCTCGGCGATCCTCGCGGCGGCGGCGGCGCCCGAGGTCCCGGCCGCGCTCAAGGAGCAGCTCGCCGTCGGCGGTCGCCTGGTCCTCCCGGTCGGCGATTGGGTGCAGGAGCTCGTCGTGATCCGCCGCGAGGTCGACGGCCGCTTCTCGCAGGAGTCGCTGATGCCGGTGCGCTTCGTGCCGATGCTCGGCGCGGTCGCGGGCGCCGACGCCTGAGCTTCGGCGAGCGCACGCCGCCCGCGTCGTCGCGGCCTGACGCCCCCAACACCGGCCTCGGGGCGGCGCCGCGCGGGAGATCCACGCGCCGGCGATCCGCGCTACTATCGGCGCCCCATGCTCAAGCGACTCATCCCGCTCGTTCCCGCGCTTACCCTCGCCCTCCCCGCGGTCGGCTGCAAGAAGGGCGACGACAAGCCCGCCGAGGAGAAGCCCGCCGAGGCGGAGCCGGCCAAGGAGGAGCCGGCCGAGCCGCGTGATCCCGGCACCAGCCTCGACAAGGTCGCCAAGGGCCCCGACCTCTCGGGTCCGGTGCCGCCCGAGACCAGCATGGTCTTCTTCACCGTCGACGGCGCCCTGATCCCGGTCGGCTGCTTCGACAAGGACAAGGGCAAGCTCAGCGCCGGCAAGGACTGCCTCAAGCTCGCGCCGAAGGACGCCGACGTCTACCTCAAGTCGCAGTACAGCGATCAGCTCGACACGATCGGCGAGCCGAAGAACGCCCTGTGCGAGGTCGGCGTGTCGAAGCCGACGAGCCTCGCGACCCCGGCGACCGACAGCGGCGCGGCCTTCGACTGGGCGGCGAGCCCGAAGTCGGCGGCGCGCAACGTCGTGTCGATCCCCGCCGACACCTGGGACGACGCGGCGATCAAGTACAGCGACGACGAGAAGAAGGCGGTCGCCGCCGCGATCGCGGAGATCAACGACAAGACCAAGGACGTCGAGACGAACATGCACCAGGCGGCGAGCGTCGACCTCGACGGCGACGGCAAGGACGAGCGCCTCTTCTCGGCCTACGTGGTCAACCCGCGCGACACCGCCCGCTACCTCTTCAGCGGCGTCTTCGTCGCCCGCGGCACCGCCCCGGAGACGATGATCCTGGTCGAGAAGACCAAGACCAACTCCGAGATCTTCAAGGTCCGCGCCGCCGCCGATCTCGACGGCGACGGCACCCACGAGCTGTGGCTCAACGCGGCCTTCGACGAGGGCGGCGGCGATCGGATGTACGTGTGGAAGGGCGACAAGTTCGACGGCCTGGGGAAGTGGACCTGCGGGCTCTAGCGGTGGGGGGCGCCGGCGGTGCCCTCGGCTGATCCGCAGGCGCTCGCCGCCTTCCTCGAGCGCCACCCGTGGACCGCGGAGCTGCGCGGCGGTCGGGCGACGATCGAGTGGCTCTGGTCCTTCGAGCTCGAGGTCGGCGCCGACGCGCTGTGGGAGCGGATCTCGGACACGTCGCGCTTCAACCGGGCGCTCGGCCTCGGGCAGATGGACCTCGAGGAGCGGGACGGGGCTCTCCACGGGTCGACGGTGAACGGCGGCTTCCGCCAGGAGTGGGTCGAGGTCCCGTGGACCTGGGTCGCTGGGCGCTCGATGACGGCGATCCGCCGCTACTCCCGCGGCTTCGCGCGGATCGTCCGGGCGATCTACGAGCTCGAGCCCGTCGCTGACGACCGCGTCCGCCTCTGGGTCTACTTCGGCTGGGTCCCGCGCGGCCTCTTCGGCGGCCTGATGCTCCGCCTCGGCGAGGGCGTGATGCGCCGCGACTACGCCCGCGTTCTCGGCGAGGTCGTCCGCGACATCCGCTCGCCGCGGCCGGCGGTCTACAGCCTGCCGCCGCCGCGCCTCTCGGAGACGAGCGAGGCCAAGCTCGCGGCCGTCTGCGCCGCGCTTCGTGAGCGCGAGCTGCCGGGGCCGGCGATCGACCAGCTCGCCGCCCACATCCGCGAGGCCGATCCGCTCGACCTCTACCGCCTGCAGATCCGGGGCCTCGCCCGCGCCTGGGGGATCGAGGTCCGCGACCTCCTGCGCGTGTGCCTGCACGCGACGCGCCTCGGCCTCCTCGAGATGTCCTGGGACGTCGTCTGCCCGCACTGTCGCGGCGTCCGCGAGGAGCTCGACCTCCTGTCGAAGGTGCCGACCGGGGGGCGCTGCGACGCCTGCGACATCGACTTCGGCACCGGCGACCCCGAGTCGATCGAGATCACCTTCCACGTCCACCCGTCGGTCCGCGCGGTCCCCAAGCAGTTCTTCTGCAGCGCCGAGCCGGCGCAGAAGCGGCACATCAAGCTCCAGCAGGCGCTCGCCCCCGGCGAGGCGCGGACGGTGCGGCCGCGCCTGCCCCCGGGTCGCTACCGCCTGCGCTTCCTCGGCGAGCGCGACGTCCAGCTCGTCGACGTCGTCGACGTCAGCGACGACGGGGCCGCGGCGGCGTCGCTCGGCTGGGAGGCGCCCGCGCTCCCCGAGGCCGCCGCGCTCGCCCCCGATCTCACCCTCGAGCTGCGCAACCCGAGCGACGACCCGCGCACCTTCATCATCGAGGAGGCGCGCTGGTCCGACGACGCCCTGCGCCCGGCCCATCTCTTCGGCAACCGCGAGTTCCGCGACCTCTTCTCCGAGCACTTCCTCGCGACCGACGTCCAGCTCGCGGTCGGCGAGCAGGTGATCCTCTTCACCGACATGGTCGGGTCGACGCGCTTCTACGCCGAGCGCGGGGACGCGGGCGCCTTCGTCGAGGTCCGCGATCACTTCGGCGAGCTCACGGAGATCTACGACGAGGCCGGCGGCGCGCTGATCAAGACGATCGGCGACGCGACGATGGCCGCCTTCGCCGAGCCGATCGCCGCCCTCCAGGCCGCGGAGGCGATCGAGCGGCGCTATCACGCGACGCGCGAGGACAGCGCGATCCGCCTGCGGATCTCGCTCCACGTCGGCCCCTGCATCGCCGTCAACCTCAACAGCGTGATCGACTACTTCGGCGGCACCGTGAACGCCGCAGCCAAGCTCCAGGCATGCGCCGAGGCCGGTCAGATCGCGATGTCGCCGGCGATCCTAGCGAGCCCCGGGGTCCGCGAGTTCCTCGCCGCCGAGGGGGCGCAGCTCGCCGAGGTGCCCTTCGACTCGGCGGCCTTCGCGGGGCCGATCACGGTCTACCGCTGGGACGTCTGGGGGGCGGGGGTCCGCGAGCGGCCGGCGTCGTCGATGATCGCCGGCGCGCGCCCGCCGATGGGCTGACCGAAGCGACAGGTTGTCGATCGCCGACGGCGGCAGACGCAGGGGGCGCGGGCGCGGGGGCGCGCGGCGAACGGGCGCACCTGCGCGCCTGGGGGCGCGGCGCCGGGGGAGCGGTGACCTCCGCAGAAAACATCATCCGATCTCCGTTCTGCGTGCCACGGGGAGACTGATGACTCCCGCCAATCGACCCCGTCCTCGCCTCGCGCTCATCGTCGCCCTCCTCGGCCTCGCGGCCTGCTCCGGCGGCGAGGAGACCAGCGCGACAACGTCCGGCTTCTCCTCGGGGATGAGCGCCACGGACCCCACGTCGACGACGGCGACGTCGACCTCGATGACCGCGACCGAGGGGACCGACTCGGCGACGTCGACCGGGACGACGGGCGCGGGGACGACGACCGAGGGCACCGGGCCGACGACGGGCGACGCGACCTCGGCGAGCGCCACCGACGCGACGACCGGGAGCCCGGGCGCGACGGACACGGCGACGGCCACCGGCACCGACAGCGACACGGACACCGGGACCACCGGCGGCGGCGACTTCTGCGAGGGCGGCGGCGGCCTCCAGGTCCCGGGCGACGACACCTGCACCGGCGACATCGGCAAGAAGACCTTCCTCTTCGCCGCCTGCTCCTGCGGCGACGTGACGATCAACAACAAGCTGCTCACCGACTCCTTCGAGATGGGCGGCGGCTCGGTCGGCACCAACGGCGCCTACAAGGCGACCTCGCAGGTCGACATCGAGGGCTCGCTGTGGGCCTCGGGGGCGATCTCCAGCTTTAACAGCCACAGCGTCAGCGAGCACCTCCAGTGCAAGAGCACGGTGTCGGCGAGCGGGACGGCGGCGGTCGGCGGCGACGCCTACGTCGAGGACGACATCAGCGCACCGAACAAGAGCCTGACCATCGACGGCGACCTCCACATCCCGGCGGGCAAGACCCACGACGCCGTGGTCAACGGCGCGGTGATCGTCGAGAACGTCGCGGTCAAGACGCCGTGCGACTGCGAGGACCCGCTCGACATCCCGGGGATCATCGACGCCTTCGCCGGGGTCAGCGACAACCAGGAGATGGGCGTGGACCCGGATGTCCTCAAGAACACGGCGATGGCGACGACCGTCGACCTCCCGTGCGGGATCTACGTCCTCAACGAGATCACGGCGAACGCGGCGGCGACCCTGAACATCCTCGGTCGTGTGGTGGTCGTCGTCCCCGGCGACATCCAGGCGAGCGGCCCCTTCACGGTCAACATCGCCGAGAAGGCGGAGCTCGACCTCTTCGTCGGCGGCGCGGCCTACTTCGCCAACACGATCGAGCTCGGCGACCCCGCGCGGCCGTCGGCGACCCGCGCCTACTTCCACGGGCAGACGACCTTCGCCGGGGCGTTCGACGTCGGCGCCAACATCTACATGCCGAACGCCGCGTTCAAGGCGAACAACGCCGTCGAGATGTGGGGGGCGCTCTTCGTCGGCAGCCTCGACGTCGCCGGGCCGCTGACGATCCACTACGACGAGGACATCCTCGATCTCGAGGGCTGCGACGAGCCGGGCGAGCAGTGCGGCGACTGCCACGACTGCGTCAACCCGACGCCGGCGTGCGTCGACGGCGAGTGCGGGCCGTGCCAGACCAGCGCCGACTGCTGCCCGCCGCTGCAGTGCGTCGAGGGGGTGTGCGAGACGATCATCCCCGGCTAGGCGGGCGCCGGCGCGTCGCCTCGCTCAGGGCGGGGCGTCGCCGAGGGCCGCGCGCATGACCTCGATCATCGCGCGGATCGTGTAGGGCTTCTGGAGAACGCCGGCGACGCCGAGCTTGCGCACCTGCGCCGAGACGGCGCGGGTGTCGTAGCCGCTCGAGAGGATGACCGGCGTCTGCGGCGAGACCCCGCGGATGCGCGACAGGGTGGTGACACCGTCGAGGTCGGGCATCGTCAGGTCGAGGAGAACGACCGAGATCTCGGCCTGCGCCCGGGCGAGGAGCGCGACCCCCTGGGCGCCGCTCGTCGCCGCCAACGCGCGGAAGCCGAGGGCCTCGAACATCTGCTTGGCGAGGTCACGGACCGCTGGCTCGTCGTCGATCACGAGCGCCGCGCCGCGACCGCGCCAGGGGTTCGGCGCGGCTTGGGGGGCGGCGTCGTCGGCGGATCCTGGGCCGGCGGGCGGGAAGGCGACGACGAAGCGCGAGCCCTCGCCGGGGGCGCTGCAGACGAGGAGCGCGCCGTTGTGGCCGCGGACGATCCCGAGGGCGGCCGCGAGCCCGAGGCCGCGGCCGGTGAACTTCGTCGTGAAGAAGGGATCGAAGATCTTGGCGAGCACCTCCTCGCTCATCCCCGCGCCGTTGTCCTCGACCTCGCAGAACACGTAGTCGCCGGCGGCGAGGCGCTCGCCCGTGCGGTTGTCGGCGAGCGCTACGTCGCTGAAGTAGCGGGTGCCGACGCGGACCGTCACGCGCCCGCCGGCCCGCGGCGTCGCCTCGGCGGCGTTGATGATCAGGTTCATGAAGATCTGGCGGAGCTGGACCTCGTCGCCGTCGATCGCCGGGATCGCGCGGCCGAGGTCGAGGTCGAGCTGGCACGAGCGCGCGGCCGAGACGTCGATGAGCCGGCGCATGCTCGCCAGGACCCGGGTGACGTCGACGCGCGTCACCGCGAAGCGGCCGCGGCCGGAGTAGGCGAGCATCTGCTGGGTGAGCGCCGCGGCCTGCGACGCGCCCTCGAGCGCGCCGGCGACGTGAGCCGCTGTGGCCTCGTCCGGGTCGCCGTCGTACTCGATCAGGCTGAGGTGGCCGATGATACCGGTGAGGACGTTGTTGAAGTCGTGGGCGATGC
>JAGQIT010001304.1 GCA_020431135.1 Myxococcales bacterium
CGTCGAGCTCGAGCCAGAGGAGCGCGCCGGCGTTCTCCGGGACAGGCACCGCCAGCTCGCCGCCGGCGATCAGCACGCGGGCGCAGACGCGATCGGCGAACTCGAGGGCCGCCGGGGCGACGCCGCTGCGCAGGCAGCGTTGGACCGCGGCGCAGGCCGCCGGCTCGTCGGCGAAGGCGGCGAGGAGCGTGAAGGCGGCGCTCGGCTTCGGGATCAGGCGCAGCGTGCAGGCGGTCGTCACCGCGAGGGTGCCCTCCGAGCCGACGAGGAGGCCGACGAGGTCGTAGCCCGTGACCCCCTTGATCGAGCGGTGGCCGAGGGAGTGGACCTCGCCGGCGCCGGTGACCACGTCGAGGCCGAGGACGAAGGCGCCGGTGACCCCGTACTTGCACGCCCGCGGCCCGCCGGCGTTGGTCGCCACGTTGCCGCCGAGCGAGCACTTCTTCAGGCTCGCGGGATCCGGCGGGTAGAAGAGGCCGAGCGCCTCGACCTCGGCCTGGAGGCGGGCGGTGATCACCCCGGGCTCGACCGTGGCGAGGAGCGAGCGCTCGTCGACGTCGAGGATCGCGTCGAGGCCGGCGAGATCGAGAACGACGCCGCCGTGATCCGCGAGGCAGCCGCCGACGGTCCCCGTGCCGGCGCCGCGCGGCGTTAGGGGGATCGAACGATCGCGGCACAGGGCGACGAGCTCGCGGACCTCGGCGCGCTCGCGCGGGCGGACCACGAGCCCCGGAAGAAAGGGCCCCTCGGCCCCGTCGTCGCGGGCGTAGGGGGCGGGATCGTCGACGATCACGGCCGCGCCGAGGCCGGCGACGATCGCCTCGCGGAGGTCATCGAGCGCGAGGGGCTTGCTCTCCATGCGGGGATCAGAGCACCGGCGCCGACGCCCGGCAAGCCCGCGTGCGCGGCTGTGTGCGCGCTCTTGCGTCCGCGTAGATCTCGCTGGGAACGGCCTCAGAGGCGATCTACGCGCGAGCGAGGCGTCGCGCATCGCTCCTCGTTTCGTGGGAGCGGACGAGCGGCGGAGGCCTACGGCAGCTCGAAGATCGTCCAGCGCCAGCTCAGGTTCGCGGGGTTGTCGCGGAGCACCGCGACCCTCTGATCGTCGGCGATGATCACCCGGTGGATCGGCGGATCCTCCGGTCGCGCCTCCGCGCCGTAGTACCGCGGCCGGCGCTCGCCGAGGTCGGCGACGACGACGAGCTCCGCGGCGAAGGGCTGGCGGACCCGGAGCTCGCGCGTCGTCCGTTGGTCCTGGTTGACGATGATCCCCTCATGGAGGGTGATCTCTCCGTCCTCGAGGCTGACGTGATCGGAGGCGTTGGTGGCGAAGATGTTGCCGTAGCGGCGGCTTCGCGGCGGCACCGCGGGCGCGAGGAACTCACCGACGAAGCGCCCCGCGGCGAAGCCCCGCTCGCCCTCCGCGGCGAAGAGGAGCGCGCCTGGGCTGCACATACCGATGAGGCCGCGGCGGTTGACGTGGAGGTCGTGGCGCCCCTCCGTCTCGCTCGTGCCGAGCGCGAGCCAGTGGTAGATCGTCGACGGGCAGACCCGCACGATCACCTCCTGAGCGCTCCGAGGGCTCGGCCGTATCGCCGGCGGATCGCTCGCGGGGATGATCGCCGGCGGATCGTCGACCCGCAGGGCGAGCGGCGGCTCGAAGGGCGACGCGCGGTCGCCCCGGCCGTAGGCGACCGCGAGCTCGAGCGTCGCAGCGTCGGCGCTGAGGAGGTCGAGGCGCCCGTCGCCGTCGACGTCGAGCACCT
>JAGQIT010001305.1 GCA_020431135.1 Myxococcales bacterium
GCCTCGGCGCCGGCGGCATGGCCGACGTCTACGCCGCCCGCTTCCTCGCCAGCCGGCGCAAGGTCGCGGTCAAGCTCCTCGACCCGCTCCTCGCCGGCGACCTCGAGCTCGTCGCCCGCTTCCGCCACGAGTTCCTGATCCTCACCCGCGTCCGTCACCGCCATCTCGTCCCCGCGGTCGACATGGCCGTCACCGCCGACGGGCAGCCCTACTTCACCCTCGAGCTGATCCGCGGCCCGACCCTGGAGCAGCGGCTCCGCGCCGCCGGCTCCCTGCCGGCGCCCGCGGTCATCGAGCTCGGCCGCCAGCTCTGCGACGCGACCGCGGCCCTCCACCGCGCCGGCGTGATCCACCGCGACATCAAGCCGACCAACGTCCTCCTCGCCGAGGCGGGCGACCCGTCGGCGATCGACGCCCGCCTCATCGACCTCGGGATCGCCTGGCTGACCCCCGACTACTACGCCGACACCGATCCCTACATGACCCCACCCGGCGGCCGCATGGCGACGCGTCGCGGGCAGCTCCTCGGCACGCCGGGATACACGCCGCCGGAGGCCGGCCGAGGTCCGAGCGCGCCGACCCGCGACGTCTTCGCCCTCGGCGTGCTCCTCTATCGCGCGCTCACCGGGCGCATGCCCTTCGCCGCCCCCTATGCAGAACTCGCCGACCAGGCGCCGCGACCCTTCGCCGCCCTCAGGCTCGCCGCCGCTCCGCCGGCGGCCCTTGAGGAGGTTCTCCTCGCCGCCCTCAGCCCCGACCCGCGCGCCCGGCTGCCGCGCGCCGAGGCCCTCGCGGAGGAGCTCGAGTGGGCCGCGGACCTGCTCGACGACGGGCCTCCCGTCGCCGCGGCCGGCCCCTCATTGGCGGACTCAGCCGCCTCCTTCGCCCTCGCCGACACCCAGCCAGGGGCTCCGCCTAGCCCTGTTGCCAGCCGCCCACGCCGAAGTCGCGCTCCAACCGCACCTCCAAGGCCCGAGGCCGCGGCCCTCCCTCGGGACGCGCACCCGCTGCGCGAGCGCTCACCCTCGCGCCCCGCGGCGCCGCCCCGAGTCCCGAGGGCGGCGCCACAACCACCGCGATCGTGAGCAAATCCAGCGCCTCGCTCGCGCGCGGATCACTGCTACACATGCAACGTGGACGCGGCAACAGCACGGCCCTCGCAGCGGCTCGCCGAGAGGATCTCGCGCGACAGCGAGGCGATCATCGATCGCTGGCTTCGCCTCCTCGAGCTCGAGTCGACGCCGGTCAGCCGACAACACGCGCGGATCATCTTCGCGGCGATGATCGAGGCGGTCGCCCGCGCGCCGCTCCGCGTCGGCACGGCCGCGCCGCTGCCTGCCCTCCTCGAGCCCGCCCTCCGCTCGCTGATCGATCAGGGCGCGAGCGACGTGTACAGCGCCTGCACCGGCCTCCACTCCCTCGATCTCTTCGTCGCGGCCGCCCTCCGCGAGGCCGTCGTCGACCTCGGTGACGAGCTCTCCCCCCTCGACGTCGCCGCCTGCGCCGAGGCCCTGACGGCCGCCTCCGCCGAGATCTCGAAGGTGCTCGCGGCGATCGCCCGCACCAGCCGCGCCGACGAGCTCCAGCTCTACCGCGACGACCTCAGCCGCTTCGCCCACTGGACCTCGCACGAGCTCAAGAACCGGATCGGCGTCGCCTCCCTCGCCGCGTCGATGCTCGAGAACGCCGACGCGGACGAGCGCGACGAGATCCGCAGCCTCACGGCCCGCCTCCGCGGCGCCCTCGACCAGCTCGCCCAGACGCCGAACGAGCTCGTGACGATCGCCTACGGCCGCCAGCTCGGCGAGCTGTCCCAAACGCCAGGCGAACTCGCGCCGCTGGTGGGCTCGGTGCTCGCCGAGCTCCTGCCCTTCGCCGAGCACCGCGGGGTCGAGGTGAGCGCCCACGAGCTCCCGGCGCTCACGGTCGACACGAGCCGGATGCGCCTGATCCTCGGCACCCTCGTCCACAACGCGATCAAGTACGCGTCGCCCGAGCGCGACGATCGCTGGGTGCGGATCTCAGCGGCGCCGGTCGATGACGGCAGCGGCTGCTGGCGCCTCGACGTCCGCGACAACGGCCGCGGCATCGCGCGCGAGCACATCGGGCGGGTCTTCGAGCCGGGCTTCCGCGGCAACGCCCACCAGCCAGGCCAGGGGATCGGCCTCGCGCTCGCCCGCGTCGCCGCCCGCCAGCTCGGCGGCGAGCTCACGGTGAAGAGCGACGCCGACTGCGGGAGCACCTTCACCCTCTACTTCACGCCCCTCCACGCGGACGGCCCGCTGACGCCGCGCCGCTCCGACCGAGCGCCCCGCTGAGCTGCGGACGCGCCGCTGCGAAGCCTCTGGCGCGCCGCGCTCGCGGCTCACGTAGCCCGGTGGTTCTCTGGACGCGCGGCGCGACGGGCGGTCGACTGGATGACGCGCCGGTGATCCGCGCGCCCCTCACCGCCGTAGTGCAGGTATGCGTCGCCTCCTCGTCGCGCTCCTCGTCGCCGGCCTCGGCCTCGCCTGCTCGACCACCGGCGCGGCCGTCGAGCCGACCGGCGCGTCGCCGCCCGCCGACGCCGGCGGCGACGACTCGGAGGGGTCGAGCGGCGGCGATGAGACGAGCGCCGCCGAGGCCGACGATCCCTCGATCCGTCGGGTGATCCGCGGCGCCCACATCGTCGGCCTCGGCGTCGCCGACCTCGCCTTCGCCGAGGGCGTTATTCAGGAGATCGCGGCGAGCGGCGCGATCGAGGCCGGCGCCGACGACGTGATC
>JAGQIT010000118.1:0-6658 GCA_020431135.1 Myxococcales bacterium
CGGCTCCGTCGCGACGCAGGCTCTGCGGTTCCCTGGCGCGGGCTCAGCGGGTATCGTCCCGACGTGCCCACGGCCTCGCCCAACCTGGCCCACGACGCGCTCGAGAACCTCGTGTTCGCGTCGATCGCGGGGGTGCGGCTCACGCAGGACTCGCCGCTCCTCCCCGATGTGTGGATCGAGCTCGGGCTCCGCGGCGAGGGGGAGTCCGTCGAGCTCCTGCTCACGCCGCACCGCCAAAGCTCCGCCCTCGCCCTCGCGCAGGCGCTTGACGGTCGCCTCGCCCGGCCCGCGGAGGCCCGCCTCGCCCATACACAGGGGATCGTCGCCGCCCGCCTCGACCTCGCCGACCTCGTCCGCGCCGCCCTGCCCCTCACGACCTGGTGGCAGCGCTACCTCGTGGTCCCGGTCGACGGTGCGCCGGGCGGCGAGCTCCTCGACCTCCTCGCGGACCCGACGCTGGCGCGGACGATCCGCGACCGCCTCCTCCGCGGGCTCGAGAACCAAGGGGCGACCGGCGCGGCGGGGCCGCTCCTCCTGCCCGCGCCTCCCGGCGCCCGCGCGCGCCACCTCAGCACGGATCTCCTGTGGCTGGCGACCGTCGTCGGCGCCCTCGTCTTGATCCGTCGCCGCGGCGGCCTCGCCCGCGCCGCCGATCCGAAGGCGGTCATCGCGTCCTTGAGCCCGACGGCCAGGGTCGAGGCCTTCCTCGGGCTCCTCTCCGGCCTCACGCCCGCGGCGCGAGGTGCCCCGCTCTGGAGCGTCAGCCTCAACCGCCGCGGCACGATCGCGATGCTCCGGTCGACCGCGACCGTGAAGGCCGACGCGGCGCGGACCGTCTTCGGGGTCGCCGGGGCCGGCGTCCGTTGGGCGGTTCTCGACTCGGGGATTGACGCCCGCCACCTCGGCTTCCGGCGCCGCGATCGCGACGGCGCGCCCGTTCCGCTCCGCGCCGGCGATTGGCGGGGCGCGACGCGCATCGCCGCGACCTACGACCTGACGAGCCTCCGCGAGTGCCTCGCCGCGCGCAGCGTCGACGAGCTCCCCGAGGCGCTCCGCGCCCGCCTCGACGACGCTGGCAGGACGAGCGCGGCGGACCTCCTCGAGCACACACGGCGCTTCGGCGTCGATTGGCTGCGCTGGCGGGCGCTCCTCGAGGTGCCCCACGATCCGAGCTACGAGGCCCCGCAGCACAAGCACGGCACCCACGTCGCCGGGATCCTCGGCGCCGACTGGCGGCCGGACGACGACCCCGAAGACGCGCTCGAGAGCGAACGCGGCGCGCTCCGACCGGAGGCGGCCCGGCTCGGTGTCGCCCCCGAGATCGAGCTCTACGACGTCCGCGTCGCCGACTCCGACGGCGGGTACGACGAGCTCGCGCTGATCGCCGCGCTCCAGCTCGTCCGCGCGCTCAACGCGGAGCACGAGCACGTCGAGATCGCCGGCGTGAACCTGAGCCTGTCGCTGCGCCACGACGTCAGCAACTACGCCTGCGGGCGCACCCCCGTCTGCGAGGAGTGCGAGCGCCTCGTCGCCAGCGGCGTCGTCGCGGTCGCGGCCGCCGGCAACCTCGGGCGCGCCCGCTACTTGGGCTCCGACGGCGAGGTCGACGAGGGCTATCGCAGCGTCAGCATCACAGACCCCGGCAACGCCGACGCGGTGATCACCGTCGGCGCGACGCACCGCGCCGATCCCTACGCCTACGGCGTCTCCTACTTCTCGAGCCGCGGCCCCACCGGCGACGGTCGGCTCAAGCCGGACCTCGTAGCCCCCGGCGAGAAGGTCCTGTCGACCGTGCCGGGCAACCGCGAGGAGCGGATGGACGGCACGAGCATGGCCGCACCCCACGTCAGCGGCGCGGTCGCGCTCCTCCTCTCCCGCCACCCCGAGCTCGTCGGCCGCCCCCGCGAGCTCAAGCAGATCCTGACGGAGTCGGCGATCGATCTCGGCCGCGAGCGCTACTTCCAGGGCGCCGGCCTCCTCGACGTCCTCGCGGCCCTCGAGTCCATCTGAGCCTGAAAGCGACCCCCTATGCTGTTCACAATCGAAGCGCTCGACGCCAGCGAGGGCGACTGCCTCCTGCTCCTCCACGGCGACCCCGACGCGCCGTCGATCATCGTGATCGACGGCGGCCCTGCGCGCACGCTCGCCCGCAGCCTCCGCCCCCGGCTGCGCGAGCTCGCGGCGGCCCGCGGCCTCGTCCGCGAGCCGCTGCCGCTCGAGCTGGTGGTGCTCACGCACATCGACGACGACCACATCGCCGGCCTCCTCGGCCTCATCGACGCGCTCGCCGAGGCGAGGGAGACGAACCAGCCGGCGCTCGTGACGATCGCCGAGCTGTGGCACAACGCGTTCGACGACGTCGTCGGCGACGATCAGGTCGCCGACGCCCTCGCCCTCCTCGAGAGCCTGCCGCTGGTCGACGAGCACGGCACCGTCGCCGGCACCCGCCAAGGCCGCCTCCTCCGCGACACCGCGCGCAAGCTCGGGATCCCGGTCAACGCCTCGATCAAGCCGGAGGCGGACGACAGAGTCCGCCTGGTCGCCCGCCCAGACGACGGCGTCACCGTCGTCGGCGACGAGGCCGACGAGGACGACGACGCGCTCCGCCTCGTGGTCCTGGGTCCGAGCCGAGGGCAGCTCGACGACTACCAGCGCCGCTGGGACCGCGACATCAAGACGGGCCGCGCGGGCGTGATCGCCGGGACGTCCCTCGACACGAGCGAGTTCAACCTCGCGAGCATCATGCTGATGGCGGAGTGCGGCGGCACCCGAGCGCTGCTCACGGGGGACGGCCGGGCCGACCACCTCCTGGCGGGCCTCATCGCCGGCGGCTACCTCTCCGCCGACGACGACGACGACACCTTCCACGTCGACCTCTTCAAGCTCCCGCACCACGGCTCGTGCCGCAACGTCACGCCCGAGGTGCTCCGGCGCATCACCGCCGACATCTACGTCATCTCGGCCAACGGAAAGCACCAAAACCCAGACCTCGAGACCCTCAACATGCTCGCGGAGGCCCGCGGGGACGAGCCCTACACCCTCGTCCTGACCTTCCCCGAGGCGGCCTACGAGGATCTCGACCCGAACACCGACGGCGAGCGGCGGGAGGTCCTCGAGGCGATCGACGCCTGGCTCCGCGAGCGCCCCGAAGGGCACCCGACGGTGATCTACCGCGAGCGCGACGATCTCGGCGTCAAGATCGTTCTCGGCGACTAGGACGAGGCCTGACGCCGACAGCCGTCGCGCCCGCGCGAGCGCTCATCGTCGAGGCCGGGCGACCTGTCACGCATCGTCGCCCAGCCGACGACGCCGCGGCATCCTAGGGATCCGAGAGGATCACCTTGAAGTCGACGTTCTTGATGTTCGTGTAGGCGTGGCTCGTGATGAAGTCGTCGATGCCGTCCTCGTTGAGATCGCCCGCCGTCACCGCGCGCCCGTAGAGGCCGGGCTCGAGGTTGACGCCGTCGTAGAAGAGGCCGGTGCCGTCGCCGCGGAAGACGTCGAGGACGCCGCTGTTGGTGAAGCCGGCGAGGTCGAGGTCGTCGTTGCCGTCGAAGTTCCCGGCGACGCCGGTGAAGGGGAAGATGTCGTCGACCTGATAGCTGTAGAGCATCTGGCTGAAGCCCATCGCCTCGCCGAGGCGGACGTGGAGGTTGCCGGCGGCGTTGTCGAAGAGCGCGATGTCGTAGTGCGAGTCGCCGTTGAAGTGGGCGACGGTCGCCCACCGCGGCGCCGAGGCGGGGAGCTTCGGCTGATCGGGCTGGAGGGCGAAGGAGCCGGCGCCGTTCCCCTTGTAGAGGAGGAAGTCGCCCCAGCCGGTGAAGGCCCAGAGATCGATCTTGCCGTCCTCGTCGACGTCGGCGAAGCCGACCATATAGGCGTCCTTCGGCGCGTCGTAGGAGACCTGCGGCCCGAAGACGCCGCCCGGCTTGCCGAGGCGGAACGACACCTTGTTGACGTTCCCGCCGTTGCCGACGGCGACGTCGTCCCAGCCGTCGTCGTTGACGTCGCCGACGCCGACGGTCGTGACGTTGGCGAAGGTGTCGTAGGTCTCGCCCATGATGAAGTTGCCCAGGCCGTCGCCGTAGGCGACGCCGATCTTGTCGCCGTATCGGTCGCCGACGATGTCGAGGTGGCCGTCGTGATCGAGGTCGACGACGACCCGCGGGGCGACGTCGATGACCTCCGTCGGCAGCGGCGTCAGGCCGCCGAGGCCGTCGCCGACCCAGGTGCGCAGCCCGCTCTGGACGTGGCCGCCGACCACGTCGACGTGGTCGTCCTCGTCGAAGTCGCCGGTGACGAGCCAGACGTAGTAGGCGGGCCCGAGCGACACCGCCGGCTTGTAGCAGAGCAGCCCGGGGACGATGAGGCCGTCGCCGCAGGCGAGGCTGTTGGTGCACTGCTCCTCGCTGAGCGCGCAGTCGGCGGTGCAGCTCAGCTTCCCGCCCTTGTAGCCGAGGCCGACGCAGGAGGCCCCGCCGAGGTCCTCGCCGTCGCAGGCCTCATCGCCTTCAGCGATGTCGTCGCCGCAGACGACCCCGCCGGTCGAGTCGGTGCCGCCGGTGCCGTCGGTCATGGTGCCGTCGCCCGTGCCGCCGGTCGTCCCTGAGTCCGTCGTCCCGGAGTCCGAGTCCGTCGTCGCCGAGTCCGAGCCCGAGTCCGTCGTCGCGCTGTCCGAGTCCGTCGTCGCCGAGTCCGAGTCCGTCGTCGCGCTGTCCGAGTCCGTCGTCGCCGAGTCCGAGTCGCTGGCGGAGGCCGTGACGTCCCCGGTGCTCGCGGTCGTCGCGTCGGAGGAGCCGCTCCCCTGCGAGTCGGAGATCGACCCCGAGTCGCTCTCGCTCGCCGTGCCGGTCCCGCCGGGGGCGACGCAGCCCTGCTCGGCGCAGACGAGCCCGCCGAGGCAGAGGCCGTCCGGCGTGCACGGGCAGCCCTCGTAGCCGTCGACGCAGCCCTCGGTCGCCGTGCCGCTGGAGCCCCCCGTCGCGCTCGCCGTCCCCTCGGGGTCGTCGCCGCAGGCGAAGCCGACGACGCCCGCGAGCAGGAGGCTCGCGGTGACGCCGAGGCGCCGCGCGCCGGTCGAGGACGGAACAGATATGGATGCTCGATTGGACAGGTTCATGGAGAACTCGACGGGACGAGAGGCGGACAGGTTCGGATCCGCGCGAACGCAGGCTCACTCGACGTGACCCGCTCTGGTGAAGTTGCCGCGGGCCCGAAATTGATCCCGCCCCGAGCGTATTCGTGTACCACCGCCACTCGAGAACAGCGGCGACTGCGGACCATCCCCGCGCCGTCGGCGGAAGCGGCTCCTCTGCGAACCCGCGCTCCACCACGAACTCGGTGAGGGGCACTGCTGGCGCAGAGCGATCGCGCCGCAGCTCCCGGCGTCCCGACGCCAGCGCGCCGACCGAGGAGGCCTCGAGCGCGATCGCCCATACGACCCAAGAGCCGACGTCCACACGAGCAGCTTTGTTTGTTTTAGAAGTTTTAATATTGTAGTTAAATTGCTCTCATGCTCTGATTGACCCATGAAAAAGCTGCCATTCCTCCTCCTGTGGTTCGTCGCCTGTTCTGATCCTGAGTCGCGCGGCGCGCTGTACGCGGACGACGACGACGCCGCCTCGGCCAACAGCGACACGAAGCCCAACGTCATCCCTGCCGCGAACCCCGTCCCCTTCGCGTCTCCCGATGACAACGACAGCGTCGGCTTCATCGATCCCGACGACGACGATGACGACGACAGCGAGAGCGCCGGGTTCATCGACCCGACGGAGGGCGAGGCCGACGGCTGCGATCCGATCGATGACACGTGCCCCCCTGGCTGCGGCTGCTACTTCGCCGGCGGCGAGTTCAATTGCTTCCTCGACGTCTCTGGCGACGAAGGGGCCCCAGGGGATCCCTGCGATTCGGTCCTGGCCTGCGACCCCGGCCACTTCTGCCTCGAGGCCGAGCTCGTCCCCGCGTGCGAGTGGGACGGCTGCTGCGCGGCCCACTGCGATCTCGAGGCGGACGATCCCTGCGGCGACGGCCTCAGCTGCGTCCCCTGGTACACGAAGGGGGAGGCGCCGGCGGGGTATGAGCACGTCGGTATATGCATTCTCGAGCGCTGATGCCCGGGTCAACTCCATGCGGTCCGGCGCCCCTTGAGCCGCGGCCTGCAGCCCCCAAATCGCCGTAGTCCTTATGCGCGGAGAAGCGCCTCTCTGCCGCCAAATCGACGCTCGATCGCCGGCGCGGGGATTCCCCCATTCAAAGCCGTGTACCATCGCCGCATGGCCTTGCAATGCACACCTAGAAGAGGATCTCGCAGCTCCCCTCGCTTCCTCCTGCTCGCTTGGTTGGTGGTCGCCTGCAGCGGAGGGACATCGATGACATCGGAGAGCGCGAGCTCCACGGGCGACACCGTCACCGGGACGACCACCACAGAGGCGGCGACCACGGAGACGACGTCTACACAGAGCACGACCGAGCAGACCACGGGCGACGGCGACGCGGGCTTCGACTACGCGATCATCTTCGACCACGACGCCTACCTGAAGACGCCGAACGCCGCCGACTCTCCCCTCGGCGCGGGCGGGATGATGATCGATCCGGAGACGCTCCATCTCTTCCTCAGCGATCTCGAGTCGACCTGCGCGAACCCGGAGCCGCAGTGGTC
>JAGQIT010000118.1:6705-7145 GCA_020431135.1 Myxococcales bacterium
CGGCGTCCACGCGATCCCGGCGGAGGTCGTCGGCAGGGTCTACCTCTCCTGCGAGGCCGACGACTGCGGCTGCATACAGGGGGAGGACTGGCTGATGAACAGCGCGACCCTAAATTTTACGACCTTCGACGCCGGCGTCGTCGCCGGCGAGTACTGCAGGAGCGGCACCTGCACGCCCTTCTCCGCGACCCGCTGCTGAGCGACGACAGGGCGCGGCTCGCCGCACTGACCTCTTGATCGGCTTGATCGGCGGTCGAGATTCGCGAACCATCTCCCCGCCGTGCTCCGCCCCCGCACCTTGACGACCGCGCCGCGCGTTCTCGTTCTCGGCCCCAGCGGTCGCGTCGGGAGGCACGTCGTCGACGAGCTCGTGCGCCGCGGGCTGCGGCCGCGCGTCGCGGCGCGGCGCCCGGAGTCGACGGCGCAGGCGGGGGTCGAGG
>JAGQIT010001306.1 GCA_020431135.1 Myxococcales bacterium
CGCGGCCGCGCGGCTGGTGGGCCGCCGATGTTTGCTCCGGGGGAGAGCTTCGCGGAGCGCGCGGTGTGGCCTATGCTCCCCTACGTGGGGGGATTGGGATGGATTGGAGACTCTTCGGTCTCGCGATCGCGGCGGTCGTGATCGGCGGCTGCGCGAAGGACAACCCGCTCTTCGGCGGCAGCTCCGGCGCGGATTCGACGACCTCGACCTCGGGGGGCACAGGCCTCAGCGAGACGACGAGCGCGAGCGCGGCGACGACGGCCGGGTCGATGAGCGCGAGCGGGACGACGACGGGCGTCACCTCCGACGCGACGACGACGGAGCCGGCGACGACGATCGAACCAACGACGACGGAGCCGACGACGGGCGACACCGTCGGCACGAGCACGTCGACGGGCGGGAGCTCGACGACCGGCGAGCCGCCGCCCGTCTGCGGGGTCGGCAGCTACGGCGAGGCCGAGGTCTACGGCCGCTACTTCGTCAACGGCGTCGCCGAGGGCTGCGAGGAGATCAGCGGCCGCCACTTCAAGATCGTCGGCATCGACGGCTCGACGATCATCAGCAAGGCCTGCGCGACGGCGCCGGCCGCCGGCTGCAGCAACTGCGAGGCGGGGGTCGAGTTCCGCTTCTCGCTGTCGACGCCCGAGCCGCCCGGGACGCTCAACATCACCCCCTGCGTCTACGCTGGCCTCCAGGACGTCCTCGCGGCCGACGGCGACGCGCTCTGCCGCTACCGGCGGGCTGCCTTCTGGCGGACGGGCACCGCCTTCCCGACGGAGCAGCCGGCGCTGACGGTCCTCGGCCACGGTACGGTCGCGCCGCCGGAGGCGCTCCTCGAGGTCGACGGGGTCAACCTCGTCGTCACGACGAAGCAGACCGACGGGAGCTGCTCGTGCGTCGACGCCCAGGACTGCTGCGACGAGAAGACCGCCGACTACCGCCTCTCCTTCTCCGAGGAGGGCGAGGTCGTCGTCGACAACGGGATGAGCGCGCCGATGACCCTCGGCGCCCAGGGCTACACGGTCTACAACGGCGGCGCCTACGAGGACGGCTCCTGCGAGGATCCGAGCCAGCACGTCGACTGGTGGTTCCTCCGCGAGGGCTAGGAGCCCGCCGAGCGCCCTGTGTTTCTTCGCCGCGATCGTCGGCCCCGCGACGCTAGACTCTCGCGGCGCGCTGCGCTCGTTCACGGCCATGATCGACTACATCATCCTCCCGAACATGCGCTGCACCCGGTGCGGCGAGGTCAACGAGCGGGTGACGGAGCAGCTCTACATCAACAAGGAGCCGCACTCGAACACCTACACGGTGGGCAGCCGCTTCGATCTGCCTGACGACGTGGAGGGCTTCGCGGGGTGCGACTACGTGCCCGCGCGGCCGGATGTCGTCATCGGCCCGCGCCTCCGCGTCCTCGACGGGTGGACCTGCCGCTGCTGCGGCGCGGGCAACCTCTGCGTCTTGCTCTTCGAGGACAGGGTGTTGGTCGAGGCGCGGAGCGTCGAGCGCTCGCTGATGATCTTCGCCGAGGTCGACCTCGTCGAGGCGGACCTGCCCCGGTGGTGGGTGCACGAGGCGCTCGAGGAGCGGTTCCCGGACGCCGAGGGGATCGAATTCCTGTACCTGACCGAGATCCTCGAGGTGATCCGTACAGGTCAGATGATCGCAGGCGACGAGAACGAGGACTGAGGCCCGCTACTTGACGCAGATCGCCGCGAACTCGGCCGACTCGTCGCTCAGCTCGGCGTTCTCGATGCACTTGAAGTCCCAGGTCCGGGCGGCGCGCAGGTAGTAGAGGCCAGGTTCGTTCGGCGCGGTGAACACCTGGGTCTCCTCGCCATCCCAGCTCATGCAGTTCTTCTCCTCGCCCCAATTGTAGAAGCACTGCCCCGGCGGGTGGCCGCTGATCCCGACCATACCTTGGGTGTAGCAGTTCGCGCAGGCGCAGAAGTTCACCGCCCACTGGTAAGCGAGGGTGAACTGCGAGCCCGGCGCGACGGTGACGAAGCTGCCCTGGCCGTCGATCGTCGCGCCGCTGATCGTGATCTCCTGCGCGGGGCCGACGGCGTTCGGGTACGACGGCGGGTTGGGGCCGTCGTGCGGGCACGGGTCGAGGGCGCAGGGGATCCCGTCGTCGTCGTAGTCGGCGCCGTCGTCGTCGAAGCCGGGCGTGACGCAGACGTCGCAGGCGTCGCCGTGGTCGTCGCCGTCGGCGTCGAGCTGATC
>JAGQIT010001307.1 GCA_020431135.1 Myxococcales bacterium
TCCCCGGCGGGACCTCGAACTCGAGAAAAAAGTGATCGGGAGAACCCTCGTCGGTCGGCGCCTCGCCCATCAGCACGACCTCGGTCTCGGCCGCGGCCGCGTCGCTACTGCTGACGGCGAGCGCGAGGGGGAGCGCGGCGGCGGCGACGAGGGGGAGGGCGGCGCGGGGCGACATCGCTCGAGGATAGCGCCGGCGCGTCGACATCGAAGCGCCAAAGGGGCGAAGGGGCGAAGGGGCGAAGCGCTGGAGCACCGAACTGCTGAAGCGGCGAAGCGGCGAAGCGGCGAAGCCGCCGAAACGCCGAGCACAAAGAACAAGGAACAAAAAGCGACGGACCCGCGTGTCCGCGGAGCCGTCGCCTCGCGCCCGTGCGGGCGGCGCTGGGGTCGAGCCTAGCCGGCGATCATCGCCGGGATGACCCCAGGCTCGAGTTCCGGGTCGCCGAAGTCGTCGACGTAGCCGCCCTGCCCGTTGGTCAGGCCGACCGCCGAGAGGATCGTGTTGTGGAACTTGTTGTGGGTGACGTCGCCGGCGTCGATGTACTGGCCGGTCTTGAGGAAGCCGCCGCACGAGCCGGCGCAGACCCACGGGATGTTCTTGTAGGTGTGCGAGACGCCGGCGCCGAGGTCGTTACACCAGATCGCCACCGAGTCGTCGAGGAGCGTGCCGGACTCGGTCGAGTACATCGACAGGCGCTCGAGGAGGTGGCGGAACATCTTCGCGTGCTCGCGGTCGATGACGTGGTGCTTGCCTTGGGCGTCGGGGATCGGGTCGCCCTCGGAGCCGTCGGAGTAGATCCGGTGCGAGATCTGGTGGTATCGCGGGAGCTTCTCGCCGTCGATCGTGTACTGCGTGCTGTCGTTGCCGTCGCCGATCTGCAGGGTCGCCGCCCGCGTGTAGTCGCAGGCGAAGGCGAGGGCGATGAGGTTCATCTGCATCTTGGTGATCGTCTGGAGCAGCTCGTCCTGGCCGCTGTAGTCCTGCTGGGCCTCCATCGCCATCAGCTCCTCGTCGCCGGGGAGCTCGCAGAGGAGCTCGACCTCGAGGTCGCGGATCGCGTCGAAGTGGATCTGCAGGCGGTCGCGGTCGGCCATCGACAGGTCGGGGCGCCCCATCAGCGACTGCATCTGCTCGCGGACGAGGTCGTTGACGCTCATGCGCCGGGCCTTGATGCGGGCGGCGATCTCCTCGGGGAGCTCGTTGATCCCGACCATCTTGGTGTAGACGCTCCAGGGGTTGCGGTCGGCGCCGCGGAGGTCCTTGGGGCCGCGGTACGAGAGCACCTCGTTGATGTAGCCGGCCATGCGCCCCGAGTAGAGGGTCAGCGGGTCCTTGTTGCTCTCGGGGTTGAGGGCGGTGGCGATCCGGTTGTCGACCGACTCGCCCATCGCCAGCGACTCGTTCCCCGACGGCGTGTCGGAGACCTTGGCCGCGGTCAGGCACTGGTTGCCGCCGCCGGAGTGGCCGCAGCCGTTGCCCGGGAAGCCGAAGCGGGTGCCGCGGACCATCAGCAGCTTGTCGGCGAAGGGCGCGAGCTCGGAGACGGCGCGGTCGCTGTCGGTGGTGCTCAGGCTCTCCTGGGTGACGGCGCCGAGCTGGCTCGGCCAGAAGCGCTCCGGCTCGTCCTTGTCGGCCTGGGCGCAGCCGTTGGCCTGGCGGACGTAGACGCAGAAGCGCGGGGCCTCGGTCGCGGCGCGGGCCTGCTTGCGCTTGGGCAGCAGGCTCTCGAGGAAGGGCAGGGCGATGACGGCCCCGCCGAACCCGGTGATGAAGGCGCGGCGGCCGAAACCGGAACGGCTGGACATGATGTTCTTGAAGGACATGGTCTCGCGGCTCCTTGGATCTCTAGAGGTCCCCGGCGGGCGCCCGGAAGCGGAAGGCGTCGCTCTTCGTGAGCTCGAGGATGATGCTGGTGATCGGCAGGTCCTCGGCGAGCGAGCGCTCGGAGAGGGCGGTGATCGCCGCGTTGTCGGCGACCTGCGGGGTGCGGGCGTAGCCGTACTCGAGGAGGTGACCGACGTAGCAGCGGTGCGCCTCCTTGCTCTCGGCGATGACGTTGGCGAGCTGGACGCCGCCGTCGAACTGCTGGAGGCCGCCGGCGAAGTTGAACTCGCCGCTGGCGTCGACCGGCTTGCCGGCGTCCATCGTCTGCCAGCGGCCGAGCGGGTCGTACTGCTCGAAGGCGAAGCCGAGCGGGTTGATCAGGGTGCCGTGGCAGTTCTCGCCGCAGGTCCCCTTGCCGGTGTGGCGATCGATGCGCTCGCGCAGGCTCTCGCCCTCCATCGGCGGCGGCGGCGGCGGGACGACGTCGGGCGGCGGCGGCAGGCCGGTGCACAGGACGTTGAGGTTGAGGAAGACGCCGCGGTGGATCGGGTCGTTCTCGGTGTTGCTGGCGTTCGACGCCAGGAAGCCGAGGTGGGTCAGGACGCCGGCGCGCTGCGTCGGGTCGAGGTCGGTGGCCACGAGCTCGTCGGTGAAGCCGGCGGGGTCGAGGCCGTAGAGCGGCGCCAGCGACTTGTTGACGAAGGAGTAGGGCTCGGTGAGGAGCTCGGTGAGGGTGCCGCCGTTGGTGAAGATGACGTCCTCGACGAACATCATCGTCTCGTCGATCATCATGTCGCGCATGCCGTCGCTCCACTCGGGGAAGAGGCCGGCGTCCTTGTTGATCTTCGTGTAGTGCTCGACGTTGAGGGTCTGGTAGTGGAAGGCGGCGACCATCTGCCGCGCCCGCGGGTCGGCGAGCATCCGCGTCGCCTGGGCCTCGACGCCGGCGAGCGTCGCCAGGCTGTCGTCGGCGGCCGCGGCGAAGAGCTCGGCGTCGGGCATCGTGTCCCAGAGCATGTAGGAGAGCTTGCTGGCGATCTCCCAGCTGCCCAGCGCGATCTTCGGCACCTCGCCGCTGCCGTCGACCGTGTCGCTGAGCTCGACGCGGTAGAGGAAGAAGGGCGACTGGAGCATCGTCTGGAGGACGACGCGGATGCCGTCATTGAACGGGTCGTCGCCGCCGCCGATGCTGAGGCCCTGCTCGTAGACCATGAGGTGGCGGTCGACCTCCTCGGCGCTGAGCGGCCGGCGATAGGCGCGGAGGCCGAAGCTCTCGATGAAGGCCTTGGCGCGGGCCGTGCTGTCGCCCTCGTCGGGCGGGAGGATCGCCTGGAGGATCGCCGGGTCGGCGACGACCTGCTCGGCGATCTCCTCGGCGGCGCGCTGGTAGTCGGCCCACAGCGTCCCCGAGACGACGAGCTTCTCGCTGTTGTTGTCGTAGCCGCCGCTGATCGG
>JAGQIT010001308.1 GCA_020431135.1 Myxococcales bacterium
CGCGCGGTGCTCCGCCGCCTCTACCAGCCGTTTTGCCGGACCAACGATCGCCTGATCTTCATGGACGCGCGCTCGGCCGAGCTGACGAAGTACGCGTCGAACGCCTACCTCGCCACGCGCATCTCGTTCATCAACGACATCGCCAACCTCGCCGACGCGGTCGGCGGCGACGTCGAGCTCGTCCGCCGGGGGATGGGCGCCGACCCGCGGATCGGCAACAAGTTCCTCTACCCCGGCGTCGGCTACGGCGGCTCGTGCTTCCCCAAGGACACGCGCGCGCTGATCAACACCGCCCGCGAGTACGGCCTCGCCCTCGACATCGTCGCCGCCGCCGAGCGCCTCAACGAGTCGCAGAAGCTCGTCCTCGTCCGCAAGGTCCGCGCCCACTTCAGCGACGACGACCTGCACAACAAGACCCTCGCGGTCTGGGGCCTGTCCTTTAAGCCCAACACCGACGACGTCCGCGAGGCGCCGGCGCTGCGGATCGTCCAGACCCTGGTCGCCGACGGCGCGAAGATCCGCGTCCACGATCCTGTCGCCGGCGACAACTTCATGGAGGCGCTCGGCGACACCCACGGCCAGGTCAGCCTCGTCGACGATCCCTACGCCGCGGCCGAGGGCGCGCACGCCCTCCTCCTCGTCACCGAGTGGCGTGAGTTCCGCAGCCCCGACTTCGACCGCCTCAAGCAGATCATGGCCGCGCCGACGCTCTTCGACGGCCGCAACCAATGGGACCGCGGCCACGTCGAGTCGCTCGGGTTCACGTACACCGGCATCGGCCGCTAGGCGCCACCCCGCCGCGAGCCACGACGCGAAGACGCGAAGACGCCCGCCGTGTCGCCTCGAGGGGCGCGCGGCGGACGTCCTGCGTCCGGCGATCGTGCGGCGCCCCGCGGACGCCTGCGCGCGTCAGCGCGCCTACTCGTAGCCGGGATCGAGCTCGAGCTCGAAGTTCACGACCACCGGCGGGCCGTCGTAGGTCGGGTAGTTGACCGCCGCGGTCGCCTCGCGCAGGCAGTCCTTGAGCTTGTCGCCGAGGCCGTCGTCGAGCTCCGCGTTGACGGCGAAGGGGTGCGCCTCCTTCGGGTTGAGCTTGATCGCGAGCTTGAGGCTGCCGGGGAGCTGCGCGTCGCTGCCCCGGCGCTCCTTCTCGTCGAAGACGCACTGATCGAGCGCCCCGAACGCGCCGTTGAAGGCCTGCTCGATCGCGTACTGATCGGGGCGATCGCTGCCGTAGGCGTTGAGATCGAAATTGACTGCCTCGTCGGGATCGAAGGTGGCAACATTGGCCTTGGCGATCGTCCGTCCGCGCTCGCCCTTGCGCTCCGCCGGCTTCGCGTTGCAGCCGATCGCGATCGCCACCCCGAGTGCACCCAAGATCCAGGACTTGCTCATCATCGTCGTCTTCCGCTGTAGCACCACCGCCGCATGATACCCGGCCCCCTCCCACCATGGTGAAGGATCGAGAGGACATCTCGCCGACCGCGGCGCGCAACTCCGCCCCGACCGACGAGCCGGTGTCGGCCCAGTGCCCGGCCTGCGGCCTCCACCCGATCGTCCCCGTGCAGCTCTACCAGCGCGAGGACGGGGCCTGGCGTCAGCACGTCGGCAAGGGCCCGCCGCCGGCCGACGCCGTCACCATCGACACCTGCCCGGTGTGCTTCGGCGCGTGGTTCGACCGCGGCGAGCTCGACGTCCTCGGCGACGGCGAGATCGACGCGCTCCTCCGCGAGCCGGAGGCGACGCGCGCCAGCGATCGCCCCTGTCCGCGCGGACATGGAGCCATGACCGAGATCGAGTGCCCGGCGGTGATCGACAGCCCGCTCGAGCGCTGCGAGACCTGCGGCGGCGTCTGGCTCGACGGCGACGAGCGCCGGCGCCTCGCCAAGGCGTCGACCCGCGAGGGCCAGGGCTCGCGCAAGGAGCGGCTCGCTCGCCGCGGCGTGATCTGGGCGGTGCAGCTCCTCACCCACCTCCCCGTCGAGGTCGAGAACCCGGCGCGCGGGACCCCGTGGGTCATCTACACGCTCCTCGCCGGCTACCTCCTCTTCTTCCTCGGCGAGCTCCAGGGGGTCGTCTACTACCGCGACTGGGCCGTCGTCGCCGGCGCGGTCGTCCGCGAGACCTCGTCGGTCCACACCCTCTTCACCCACCAGTTCCTCCACGGCTCGTGGATCCACCTCCTCGGCAACGCCTACTTCATCTACATCTTCGGCGACAACATCGAGCACCTCTTCGGGCGGCCGCGCTTCATCCTCTTCGTTCTCGGCGGCGGCCTCGCGGGCGGGCTCTTCCACGTCCTCCTGACCCACGCGACGGCGACGCCGATGGTCGGCGCCTCGGGGGCGATCGCCGCGGTGATGGCCGCCTACCTGTGGAGCTTCCCGAAGGCCAAGCTCTTCCAGACGATCCCCTTCCTCTTGATTCAGGTGAAGATCTCGGCGTGGGTCTACCTGATCATCTGGCTGGCGCTGCAGTTCTTGATGGGCTTCTTCACCGACCAGTACGAGATGGCGTGGTTTAGCCACATCGGCGGCTTCGCCTTCGGCCT
>JAGQIT010000119.1 GCA_020431135.1 Myxococcales bacterium
GGCGCGAGCACGATCACCCAGCAGCTCGTCAAGCTCGTCGACAACCGCGGCGGCCTGGCCGATCGGACACTAGGAAAGAAGCTCCGCGAGGTCGCCCGCGCCCAGAACCTCGAGGAGGTGATGGACAAGCCGGCGATCCTCCAGGCCTACGTCAACCGCCTGCCCTACGGCCACGGCCTCGTCGGGCCCGAGGCGGCCGCGCAGGGCTACTTCGGCGTCCGCGCCCGCGACCTGAGCTGGGCCCAGGCGGCGTTCCTCGCCGTCCTCCCGCGGGCGCCCTCCTACCTCGACCCCTACCGCCACCCGGAGCGCGTGCGCCTGCGTCAGGCGGCGCTCCTCGACGCGCTCCACGAGGAGGGGCACCTCACCGACGAGGAGCACCGCGCGGCGACGTCGGAGCCGGTCGTTCTCAAGGAGCTCGAGCACCCCTTCCTCGCGCCGCACCTCGTCGACGCGCTGATCGCCGAGGGGGCGCTCGAACGCGCCACCGAAGACGCGGACGCCGAGACCCGGACGACCCTCGACCTCGACCTCCAGCGCGACGTCGAGGGCCTCGTGCGCACGCGCATGGCCGCCCTCGCCGACAAGGGGGCGACAGACGCGGCGGCGCTCGTCGTCGACAACCTCACGGGCGAGGTCCTGGCCTACGTCGGCTCGGCCGACTTCCACGACCCGGAGATCTCCGGGCAGGTCGACATGATCCGGGCGCAGCGCCAGCCCGGCTCGACCCTCAAGCCCTTCGTCTACGCCCTCGCGCTCGCCCACGGCCACCGCGCGAGCGAGGCGATCGCCGACGTCGCGACGCGCTTCGAGGAGGCGGGCGGGACCTACACGCCGGTGAACTTCAGCCGCGGCTACGACGGGCCGATCAGCCTGCGCGAGGCGCTCGCCGGCTCGCTCAACGTCCCCGCAGTCCGCCTCGCCGCCGAGCTCGGGCACGACGAGCTCCTCCGCTTCCTCCGCGACCTCGGCCTCGTGAGCCTCGACCAGCCGGCGGAGCACTACGGCCTCGCGCTCGCCCTCGGCGGCGGCGAGGTCCGCCTGCGCGAGCTCGCCGAGGCCTACGTCGCCCTCGCCCGCGGCGGCGAGCGGATCCCCCTGCGCCTCACCGTCGACGACCCGGACGCCCTCGGCGTACCTGTCCCCGAGGGCAGCGGCGCGCGCCTCCTCGATCCGGCCGTCGCCGCCCAGATCGCGGAGATCCTCAGCGACCCGCTCGCCCGCGTCCGCGGCCTCCACGGCCGCGGCCCCTTCGGCTTCGGCTACCCCGTCGCGATCAAGACCGGGACCTCGTCGGGCTACCGCGACACCTGGACCGTCGGCTTCACCCGCGAGCGCACCGTCGCCGTCTGGGTCGGCAACGCCGACGGCAGCGGCACAGCCAGCCTCACCGGGGCCTCGGGCGCCGGCTACCTCTTCGCCGACGTCATGCGCCGGGTGATGGACGACGTCGCCAGCCGCGCGCCGCTGTGGGAGCCCGAGCTGCTGGCGAGCGTCGAGGTCTGCCCGCTCTCCGGCGCCCCCGCGGGGCCGGCCTGCCCCGAGCGCGTCCGTCGCTACGAGATCCGACCCGCCGACGAACAGGCCGACGCACACGCCGACGACCACGGACACGAGCACGCCGCGGAGGCCGAGGCCGCAGAGAACCCCGAGGGCCCCGAGCCGTGCGCGATGCACGTCCACGTCCGCCGCGATCCCGTCGCCCCCAGCGGCTGGCGCTGCGACCCGCGCGGCCGCGAGGTCGCCGTCGCCCTCGGCGAGGAGTACGAGGAGTGGCTCCTCGCCTACGGGCCGCCGGCGACGACCGGCGCCGACGGCCAGCGGATCCCGTGGATCGCCCGCTCCGGCGCCCCCGGCTGCGACGACGACGACGGCGCCGCGCTGCCGACGCTGCGGGTCGTCGCCCCGGCGACCGGCTCGGTGCTCCTCCTCGACTCCCGCGGCGGCCCCGAGTCGCAGGTCGTCGAGATCGACGTCGCCGTCGAGCCGGCCTCACGCGCCGCGGAGCTGGGAGAGCTCGAGATCCTCATCGACGGCGAGCTGGTCGCGCGGACATCCTGGCCGCACCGCGTCACCGCGCCGATCACCGCGGGCGACCACGAGATCACCGCCCGCCCCGCGGATCCCCGCCAGTTCGCCCGGATCCAGCCGAACCTGTTCAGCGTGCGCTAGGAGGCTGTCCGAGTCTTCGGCGCGTGGCCTCGCGCAGCAATCGTCGGCCCTCTCGGCTTCGTCAGAACGCCGCTGTACTCGGCGTACTGCAGGTCCTGACGGGAGGGTCGGCGAGGACAAGCGAGGGCGCGTGACGAATACTCGGACAGCCTCCTAGGCGGCGCTGAGCCCCTCGGCGCGCGGGCTAACACGAGCGCACGACACCGAAGCTCACCTCGCGGCGGGACGGCGCGCCGTCCCGCCGAGCCTCGGGAGACATCGCCGCCGGTCGAGCGCGCCCCCTACTCGCCGATGATCTTGATCAGCGCCCGCTTGCGCCGACGGCCGTCGAACTCCGCGTAGAAGATCTGCTCCCAGGGGCCGAAGTCGAGGCGACCCTCGGTGATCGCGACCACGACCTCGCGGCCCATCACCTGGCGCTTGAGGTGGGCGTCGCCGTTGTCCTCGCCGGTGTTGTTGTGGCGGTAGTGGCTCGTCGGCGCGTGCGGGGCGAGGCCCTCGAGCCAGTCGTCGTAGTCCTGGATGAGGCCGGGCTCGTCGTCGTTGATGTAGACGCTCGCGGTGATGTGCATCGCGTTGACCAGGCACAGGCCCTCGCGGACGCCGCTCCGCTGCAGCGCGGCCTCGACCTTCGGCGTGATGTTGATGTAGGCGCGGCGGCCCTTGGTCTCGAACCACAGCTCTTCGCGGTAGGACTTCATGGGCCGGGAGGATGCCACGTCGACCGTCGGCGAGCGTCAGGTCAGCGCCTTAAGCGCGAGCGCCCGCGGGTCCAGAGGACACGCGGGCCGTGGCGGCGCCCCTCGAAGGGGACGGACCGGACTTAGACGCTCTCGCCGCGGGCGCGGATGTCGCGAAGAACGGCCTCGATGCCGCGCTTGCTGATGATCCGCATGCCGTGGGAGCTCACCTTGAGGCGAACCCAGCGGTTCTCGCTCGGGACCCAGAAACGCTTCTCGTGGAGGTTCGGGTTCGTCCGCCGCTTGGTGCGGATGTGCGAGTGGGAGACGTTCATGCCCGTGAGGGGGCGCTTTCCGGTGACCTGACAGACCTGTGCCATGGCGAATACTCCCCGGCGGGTGCGGGGAGGACGGAGGCTGCCGCCTTTTGTCCGAGGAGTCAAGCGCCCGGCCAGAGCCGGCTTCAGCGCCGCGATCTCCCGATTCATCGCGCAAATGCTCGGAATTGCAGCTGTACACGGCGCTTTGCGGCTCCTGATGCGATCACGGCGTGAGCCCTCCGCAGATGCACCTCGAGAACCGACGACGCCGCTTCGGGCCGTGAGATCTCTGCCTCGATGACCTCAGGGCGGCGCGCCGCCGGCGACCCACGCGTCGAAGAGGTCGAGCTGCGCCGGGCTCAGGGCCTTGTCTGGGGGCATCTGCGTCCCGAGGCCGCCGACCTCGAGCTGGGTGTCGCGGAGCTTGTTGAGGAGGTAGCTGCCGGCGACGTCGCAGGGCTGGACGAGGATCAGCGCCGGCACGCCCTTGGAGGGCGCGTCGACGAAGGACGCGTAGGCCGTGTCGGCGTCGGGGTAGCTCACCTTGTGACAGCCGCAGCGGGCCTCGATGATCGGGAAGATCTCGGCGGCGAAGGAGGGGCCGTCCAGCGGGCAGGTGAGCCCTGTCGTGCTGGAGCCCTCCGTGTCGCTGTCGCTGTCACCCGTCGTCGACGCCGTGGTGACCGTCGAGCCTGCGCTCGTCACGGTCGACGTGGTCGTGGTCGTGGTCGTGGTTGCGGTGGTCGTCGACATCGAGGTCGAGCCGTCGTCCGTCGTCGTCGAGGTGCTCGCCTCGGTCGCGGCCGCGCTCGACGTCGCCGCCCCTGTCGTCGCCTCGCCTGTGGCCTCGGCGTCGTCTGTCTCGCTGCCGCTGGCCATCTCTGTCCCCGCGCACGCGCCGAGCCCGAGCGCGACCGCCAGCGCGGCGGCGACGAGGGGGCGCCGAGGACGACCGGTCATCGCGCAGAGGATCGCCTGTGATCGCGGCCGAGGGAAGCGGCGCGCCGACAAAAGCAGGGGGGAGGCAAAAAAGAAGCGGGCCGCATTGGCGGCCCGCTCCAGGTCTTCGTGAGGGACGAAGGACCGATCAGGGGTTGGCGCCCTCGGCGATCCAGTCCTTGACCATCATGATCTTGTCCGCGGACAGCGGCCCGCCGGGGGGCATCGGGTTGCCGACGCCGCCGACGTCGAGGTGCGTCCCCTCGAGCTTGTTGACCAGGTAGCTCATCCCCGGCATGCCCGGGTTGACGCGCTGGAGGCCGCCGGCCTGGGTCGCGTTGACGCCGACGAGGTTGCTGTAGGCCGTCGCCGCGTCGGGCAT
Source organism: Myxococcales bacterium (assembly GCA_020431135.1). Lineage (GTDB taxonomy): Bacteria > Myxococcota_A > Polyangia > Nannocystales > Nannocystaceae > JADJRG01. The sequence continues at coordinate 4,494 of JAGQIT010000119.1, forward strand.
GTGGAGGCCCGCCTTCGGGTCCGGGATGTGGCAGCTGCAGCTCGCGCCGATGATCCCCGGGTAGATGTCGGCCTCGAAGCTGAGCCCGCCGTCGGTCGTCGTGCCGTCCGTCGTGCCGTCCGTGTCCGTGTCCGTGTCCGTGTCCGTCGCGGTGGCGTCGGTCGTGTCGGTCGTCGCGTCGGTGGCGGTGCCGTCGGTCGTGTCGGTCGTCGACCCGGTCGTCGTCGTGTCGGTCGTGTCGGTCGTCGACCCGGTCGTCGTCGTCTCGTCGCTCGTCGTCGACGAGTCGCTGGTCGACGAGTCGGTCGTCGAGCTGCTGGTCGAGTCGGTCGTCGTGCCGGTCGTCGCCGTCGTGTCGCTGGTGGCGGAGTCGGTGTCGGTGTCACCGACGTCGTCGCCGGCGCACGCGGTGAGACCCGCGCAGATGATCAGGGCGGCCACCGCCCGCGAGAGGTCGTTCAACATAGATGTCCTCGTACTGTTTTCCGAAGTGAAGGGTAGGAAGCGAAGGGGCCCCCAAGGTGCCAGCGAGGGCCCCTGCTGGCAACCTCCGAACAGGATTTGTCGGCGATCTTCGGGGCCCTAGGGCCGGTCCCGCGAGTTCAGGAAGTCGCGGTGATCTCGACAACAACTCTGCCAGTCACCAGCTGGAGATCCCGGCGCATCTCAGTACAAAGAGTAGGTACAACAACGCGAACTTCTCACTCCGCGGCGGAGAACCTCAGAGCGCCCCCGCTCGTGTCATCGCCTCGCGAGTGTCTGCGAGGGGTGATCTCGGGGCTCGCGGACCCGACACCCGACGGCGCTGGGGGTCGTTCGCCCCCTGCGGTGATCCGCAGATCTTCTCGCCCCTTCGCCGCGCGTCGGCGTCCTGCGGCGCGAGAGCACGCGTCGAGGTCTCACGGCGGGCTCCGTCGCGTCGATCGATCGCGCCGTGGATCGACGCGGGGTGCGACGGAGGTCCGAGCGCACGAGCGTCGCGGCAGCTCGCGTCGCGGCGGGCGCTCGCGCCGTCATCGTCAACCTTGCTCCTTCTTCCCTCGTCGGGCGGTCTGTCACGAAGGCAAGCGCAGAGCAGCCGCGGCCGACCTCGAGGCGCATGCCGAGCGCCAAGCTCGTTGGTGCGCGCGCCGAGGTCGTCGCGCGGAGCGAGGGTTTGCAGCGGGCGAAGAGCTCAGCAGCCCGCGCCTCGGCGCGACCGGGGAGCGCCCCTCGGGGTCGAGCTCGGGTGTCATCCGCTGCGACCGGAGGACGGGGGCCTCGGCCGCCCGCGCCGTCGATGCCCTCGCGGCCGCGGGCCCGTGCTATAGGCCGGCCATGCGCATCTGTATCCTCGGCGCCACCGGCCTCGTCGGCCGCGAGCTCCTCGATCTGATCCCCCGCGCCTGGCCCGGCGCAGAGCTGGTCCTCTACGCCAGCCGCGCCCGCGCCTACGAGGTCGCCGGCCAGAACTACGAGGTCCGCGCGGCGACCGACCTCGAGGGCGCCGACGCCCCGCGCGGCGACCTCGCCTTCGTCGCCCTCGACGACGACCACTCGGCGCGCTACGTCCCGCGCCTGCTCGAGCTCGGCTACCGCGTCGTCGACAAGAGCAACACCTACCGCATGAGCCGCGAGGTCCCGCTCGTCGTCGCCGGGGTCAACGACGCTCAGGTCACCGACGGCGTCCGCCTCGTCGCCAACCCGAACTGCACGACGATCCCGCTGATGCTCGCGCTCGCCCCGGTGATCCGCCGCCACGGCCTCGAGGCGGTCGAGGTCGCCACCTACCAGGCGATCAGCGGCGCCGGCGTCGGCACCCTCGACGACTTCCTCGCGGCCTCGAAGGCCGCCTACACGGACGCCAGCCGCCTCGGCGACGGCCTCGATCCCGCGGCCTACGCCGGCAACACGGTCCCGCACAACGGCGGCACCGACGACAGCGGCTTCTCCAAGGAGGAGCGCAAGCTGATGGCCGAGAGCGCGAAGATCCTCGGCCGCCCGCAGCTCGCGCTCGTCGCCCAGTGCTGCCGCGTACCGGTCGCCGTCGGCCACTACGAGCAGGCCTGGGTGACCCTCGGTGCAGGCGCCGAGGGCCTGAGCCCGCGCGACCTCGAGGGGATCTACGCCGCGAACGGGGGAGCGGACGCCCCCTTCGTCCGCCTGCTCCCGGGCGCCGCCGGCGACGGTCTGACCGCGCTCGCCTGCGTCCACGACCGCGATCGCGCGCTCGTCGGTCGGCTCCGCCGCGACCCGCGGGCGTCGGCGCGCCGGACCTTCTGCGTGACGATCGCCGCCGACAACCTGCGCCTCGGCGCGGCGACCAACGCCGTGCGCATCGCCAGCCGGTGGTTCGCGGCGGAGGACCCCGCGCTCCAGGCCGGCGGATCCTCGGTCGCCGCCGACGCGGCGCGCTGACTGAGGTAGAAGGTCGGGGAGCGGAGAGGAGCGCGCGCGATGGCGGAGAGCACCGAGCGGACCAAGCAGATCAGGCGGATCGGCATCACAACGGGCGGCGGCGACTGCCCCGGTCTCAACGCGGTGATCCGCGCGGTCGTCCTCCGGGCGGAGGCGGCGGGGGTCGAGGTCATCGGCATCGAGGACGGCTTCGCCGGGCTCCTCGAGGGCGGCAGCGTCGGCACCCAGCGGCTGACGCCGGCGATCGTCGCCCCGATCCTCGACCGCGGCGGGACGATCCTCGGGACGACCAACCGCGGCGACCCCTTCGCCTTCCCCGACCCCGAAAACCCCGACGGCCCGACGATCGATCGCTCCGGCGAGGTCATCCGCCGCGCCCAGGAGCTCGGCCTCGACCTCGTGATCACCGTCGGCGGCGACGGCACCCAGCGGATCGGCTACGGCCTCCACGAGCGCGGTCTGCCGGTGATCGGCGTGCCCAAGACGATCGACAACGACCTCGCGGCGACCCTCGAGACCTTCGGCTTCGGCACCGCGGTCCAGGTCGTCGTCGACGCCCTCGACCGCCTGCGGACGACGGCCGAGTCGCACGATCGGATCATGCTCCTCGAGGTGATGGGCCGCGACGCCGGCTGGATCGCCCTTCATTCCGGGATGGCCGGCGGCGCTGACGTGATCCTCCTGCCGGAGATCCCCTACACGCCGGAGCACGTCGCCGCGGCGCTGCGCCGGCGGATCCGCAGCGGCCACCACTTCGCGCTGATCGTCGTCGCCGAGGGCGCGGCCGCGGCCGGCAAGGGCGCGGCGACGAAACAGGTCGCGGGGGCGACCGGAGGGCGGCACGCGCCGATCCTCGGCGGCGCGGGGCACCGCGCGGCGACCGAGATCGCTGAGCTCCTCCCGGACCTCGAGTACCGAGTCACGGTGCTCGGGCACATCCAGCGCGGCGGCACGCCGATCGCCTACGATCGTCTCCTCGCCTCGCGCCTCGGCGTCGAGGCGGTCGAGGCCGCGCTCCGCGGTGAGCACGGGGTGCTCGTCGCCTCCTACCCGCCCGACATCCGGACGGTCCCCCTCGCGGAGGCGGTCAACCATGTGCGCAAGGTCGACCCCGACAGCCAGCTCGTCCGCCACGCCCGCGGCCTCGGGATCGCCTTCGGCGACGCGCCGGCATGAGGAGTCGGCGCGAGCAATTCCAGCGCGATCATATTAACGATGTTAGAGTCGTCCTTCGGCGCGAAAATGAGCCCCGGAGCCTGTCTCTAGGGTAGAAGTGCGCAGGAAGCGGCGGCTATCGTTGGGGTCTCTATGCCCTTGCTGCGTCTGTCCCTCGCGCTCCTCCTCTCCACGACCTTCATCGGCACCGCAGCCGCTGAACCAGCGGGGGACGCGGACCCCAGCGGGGAGACCCCCGAGGGGAATCCAGCTCCCGCAGAGGTGGACACACCCGCGGATGCACCCGCGGACGCCGGGCCGGAGGCGGACGCGGCGGCGAGCGAGGCCGGGGCCGACGACGACAAGGAGCTCGAGAGCCCGATCGCCGCGGACGCGCTGCCGCCGAGCGATCCCGCCGACGACGCCTTCGAGAACCCGCCCCCCGCTGAGTTCCCGCCGAAGCACTCGTTCTACTACACGAACATGACCGCGGCGCGGCTCAACCCGCTCGGCCTCGAGAACCGCTTCCAGGTCGACTACCGCTGGCGCGTCTACGACAACACCGAGTCGGTGCTGAAGAAGGGCTCGTACATCGGCCTCGGCGTCGAGCCGCTCCTCAACCCGGCGATCACCCGCGTCAGCGCCGTCCTGACGATCCAGCCGCTCGCCGTGCTCCAGCTCCGCGCCGCCTACGGCGTGATGTCCTTCTTCGGGACCTTCGACTTCCTGCAGTCCTACAACACGCCGACCGCCGAGCACTACACGGCCGAGTACGAGTCGACGACCGACCAGCGCTACGCGCAGACGGGCACCCAGGCCCAGCTCTCGGCGCTCCTCCAGGGCAAGGTCGGGCCGATCGCGATCCGCAACAACCTCCAATTCTACCGCACGGACATCAACCTCCGCGACAACGACGGCGACGGCCGCAAGGATCCGGTCTTCTACTACATCCGCGACGACATCATGATCCGCGGCCACGGCTGGCACCTGATCAACGACAGCGACGTCCTCTACCTGTCGAAGTTCGGGCTCACGGCCGGCCTGCGCGCGACCGTCGTCAAGGCCTTCTACAAGACCGAGGACTACCTCACGGGCGAGGCGATCCAGGACCCCAACAGCCCGACCTTCCGCCTCGGGCCGCTGCTCGGCTTCACCTTCTTCGACCGCCCGGAGAAGCGCTTCAACAAGCCGACGATCCTGGTGATCTCGCAGTGGTGGATCAAGCACCGCTACCGCGCCGCGGGGTCGCCGGAGCTCAGCACCGACGGCACGGTCGAGCGCGGCAGCGTCGGCGACAGCCTCCCCGGGATGCCGACCCTGGTGATCGCCTTCGCGTTCCAGGGGCAGCTCTGGGGCAAGAGCTAGGGGCCCGCGCGGCGCTCGACCGCTCGCCTCGCGTGCCCTCGTCAGGCGGCCCGCCGCGACCGCGTCGCGTCGCGCTCCCCTGAGCCGATGATCGCCGCGCGCGCGACCTCTGCTGCGGCCTCCTCGCCCGCGGCTATCGGTCGCGTCTCCAGACGTCTAAAGGACATGTCCAAAAGGACATCGACTTCGTGGGGTGACGCGTCGACCTTCGGACATCGCATGTCGATGCGTAGGCGCGCGGCGCCTCGCCTCGCGACCCTCGCGCGCGCTCGGATCGTCGTCGACGGCCGGCATCGACCTCGCAGGCACGGACAGCGACCCGCCGGCCCCGCGCGGGGGCCCTGCGAGCGGGGAGACAGCCGTGGGGTTGCGCGAACGCGCGCTTGGGTGGACCATCGCAGACCATGCCGAGCGCCGAAGCCCTCCAACGCGCGATCCTCGAGGCCGCCGGCGCCGAGGTCCGCGGCGTCGCCATGGGCGCGATCGTCGACGGCCTGAGCGAGCGCGGCTTCCGGGCCGAGGACGTCGAGCTCGCGATCTGGGCGCTGATGGGCGCCCGCCTCCTGACCCCGAGCGGCTTCATCTGCCGGCGGCTGCGGCGGCGCAGCGAGGCGGCGGACGGCGTCGACAGGGGCGACGACGAGCGGATCTACCGGGCCTACGAGCTCCTCCTGGTCCCGTGGTCGCCGGCCGACGATCGCCAGCTCGACCTCGACCTCGACAAGTCGGGCGAGGCGCGGTAGTGCCGCGGCGATGACCCCCTGGGAGCAGCGCTGGGCCGCGCGGACGCAGGTCGCCCGCGGACCGGCGGACGCCGGCCTCTTCCTCGCCCTCGCGCCGATGGACGGGGTCACGGACGCGGTCTTCCGCGACCTGATGACCGGCCTCTTCGGCGGCCGCTCGGGGATCTCGCTGTGCGTCTCGGAGTTCGTCCGCGTCACCCAGCAGCCGGCGCCGAAGAAGGTGCTGCTCCGCCACTGCCCCGAGCTGCGGACGGACGGACGGACCGCGGCCGGGGTCCCGGTGTTCGTCCAGATCCTCGGCGGCGATCCGCAGCCGATGGCGGTGACGGCCCGCCGCGCCGCCGAGCTCGGCGCCCCGGGGATCGACATCAACTTCGGCTGCCCGGCGAAGACGGTGAACAACCACGACGGCGGCGCGACCCTCCTCAAGTACCCGGCGCGCCTGCGGGGGATCGTCGCCGCGGTCCGCGACGCGGTCCCGCC
>JAGQIT010001309.1:0-2228 GCA_020431135.1 Myxococcales bacterium
TGGTCTTCGCCTGCACGCCCCCAAAGGGGGACGGCGACACAGACACCGGAGGCGACACGAGCACGGAGAGCGAGAGCGACTCCGGGGAGACCGGCGACACGGGCGTAGACGCCTGCGTGATCGATGGCGTCGCCCCTGCGATCCACCTGACAGGACCTCCGCTCGGCTGGCCCTGGTCCTTCGCTAGCGGTGACATCGACGGCGATCATGTGCCCGATCTCGTGGTCGGAGCTCCGGGCGCATTCACCGGACTCACGAGCCCGCCAGGCCACACCTACGTGCTTCCGGCCGCGGCGACCTCCGCCGAGATCGAGCTGAACTCTGCGCCCCTCACGATCGTCGGCGAGGGTCCGAGCCATCTGGCCGGCGGTCCTGTGACCGTCGTCGGCGACGTCAACGGCGACGGCCTCGATGACGTCCTCCTCGGGACGCCGATGACGTGCTGGGAGGACTGCTCCGAGGAGTGCAACGTCCACTGCTCGAGCGGTCCGTTTCGCGACTACCTGGTCTTCGGTCGCGCCGACATGGGCGAGATCGCCCTCGCCGACGTCGCCGCCGGGATCGGCGGCTTCCCCCTGGATCCGCCGCCGCCGGCCCCTTACTGGGAGGGGAGCGGGCGGCACTACGCGCCGCTTGGAGACATCAACGGCGACGGCCTGGCCGACTTCGCGATCGCCCCCCGCGGCGGTGAGGTCGAGAGCGAGGTCCTCGTGGTCTTCGGGAAGGCGGACACCGACGCGGTCGATCTCGCGGCGATCCGCGCGGGCGACGGCGGCTACCGGATCGTCAGCGAGGCGGCGGACGGGGCCCACTACTGCGGTGATGACCCGCTCTCGGCGATGCGCGAGGCCGGCGACGTCGACGGCGACGGGCGCACCGACCTCCTTCTCGGCGCGTGCGGGATCGCCAAGCGCGGCCGCGCGTACGTCGTCTTCAGCAAGGCGACGACGGAGGAGGTCAAGCTCGCGGACATCGCCGCCGGGAAGGGCGGCGGCTTCGCCCTCCTCAGCGAGGCGTCATGCGGGCCGCAGGACATCTGCCGGACGGGAGCGGCGGTCGCCCCTGCCGGAGACGTCGACGGTGACGGCCTCGCCGACGTCGCCGTGTCGGCGCCGGACATCCGCCCGACGCCCGACTCCAACACGCGGATCGGTCGCGCCTATGTCGTGCTCGGGAGCGCCGCGAGCGAGCCTGTCGCCCTCGGGGATCTCAGCCGCGGCCTCGTCATCGACGGACCCGGAGCGGACAGCGAGCACGTCGGCCTCGAGCTCCTCGGCGACGGCAGCGATCTCGACGGCGACGGCGGACCCGACGTCCTGGTCTACGAACCAACGATGGGCTTCGCCCTCGTCAGCGGCCCCGCGCCGGGCGCGACGATCCACCTCGGGGATCCCGGCGCCGAGTGGCTGCCGATCGATCTTGGCTACCCGGTAGTCATCAGCGACCTCGACTGCGACGGGCGCTCCGAGCTCGGGTTCTTTCAGCTCGGCAGCGGCTTCACGTTGACGATCGACCTCGGAGGTTGAGCACGTCAACGGTGACATCTTTCGCCGGCGGCGAGGTCTTCGCGTCCGAGGTGCGCTTGGACGCGAGCGTCGAGGTCGGACGGTCTAGTGCAGACGCGCCCGGTCGTCGCGGACAGCGACCGGCTCTATGTCGCTCGATGAGGCCGTCCGAGTGGTGGGCGTGTGCGATCCCGCGGCCCTCGTCGATCCTCCGTGCGAGGATCGGCGGCCCCCATCATCACCGAAGCGGATCGCGAAGGGGAACCGCAAGGACGGCGGTCGCGGGAGGTCATCGGTTGCTCGCAAGGCGCGCTCCAAGCTCCCGCAGCAGAAACAAGTCGCTCGCGCGGGCCTCAGCGGACGAGCGACCGTCCGCCACGAGAGACCGGAACGCACAACTTGCTCGCTCCCCCGCGATGGGCGCTCGCTAGCATGAGCACATGCTCGGTCGAGGATCTGCGGGGCGCCTCGCGGCGCTACTCCTCACAGGGGTCGTGTTCGTGGCGGCCCCGGCAGAGGTCGCCGCGGTCGAGGTGGAGGCATGCCTCGCGCCCGTCGCGGACAACGGCTTTGGGCCGTGGCGCTGCGATGCGTACTTTGAGGGCGGTGGCGACCTCATCGACTATTGGGGCAGCGACGCGGCGATGTGGGGCGACACGATCATCGTCGGCTACGCCGGCGAGCCCGACGTCGATCGCGGCGTGTGCGTCGTCCTGGAGCGGA
>JAGQIT010001309.1:2302-2894 GCA_020431135.1 Myxococcales bacterium
GTGATCGCGGATCGCTCGCGGATCGCGACATCGACCTTCGATCCGCCGGACGCGCTCAACATCTTCGTCCGCGACGGGGGCGCATGGATCCAGCGCGCGGCGCTGGCGGACGTCTCCTGGGACGACACGAGCTACGACAGCTACGTCCCCCCCTTCGCCGTCACCGGCGAGCTGCTCGTCGCCCTCACGAGCGTCGCCGAGTCTGACGCCTGCGAGCACGCGAGATGGGGCGCCCTCGTCTACCGCAGGAGCCTCGACGCGTGGCACCTCGAGACGACCCTCAGCCCGAGCTATGATCCCTGCGCGGCGACGTCCCATCCGCTCGCCGTCGCGGCGACGAACGAGCGCGTCGTTCTCGTCGCCGACCTCGAGGCCCACATCTACAAGCATGACGGCGACGGGTGGAGCGCGGAGGCGGTGATCCGCCCGCCGCCTCCCCCGGAGCTGCGCGTCGACGCCGCCCCAGCGGTCGCCCTCACCGAGGAGCGGCTCGCCCTCCTCCTGGCGAGCACCAGCGGACCCGAGCAGCACGTCCACGTCTATCGAGCCGGCGCTTCGGGGTGGTCCGCAGAGACGAAGATCGCGTTCCTGG
>JAGQIT010000120.1 GCA_020431135.1 Myxococcales bacterium
GGGCGCCGACGGCCCCACCTCAGTCGAGTGCGCAGTGAGAGCCCGTCGACCGCGGGCGCGTCGAGCTCTTCGTCGGACTCTTCCTGCCGGGCCCCGGCGGAGCACGACGAGCACTCGCGGCCGCGAGTCCCTGACCGCCTCGTCGCAGACTTCCCTGCTACACTGGCGCGTGTTGTCGCTGCGTGCAGGTATCCTACGCCACACCTCGGCTCTGGGGCTGCTCGTCCCCCTGGCCTGCGCTCAGAGCGAACCGCAAGCCAGCGCCACGTCAGCGAGCACAACGTCAGCAGCGGACGCGACGGACGGCGACGACTCGGCCGCGATCTGCGGCGACGGCGTCGTCGAAGGCGGCGAAGGCTGCGATGACGGGAACGCGGACGACCTCGATGGCTGCAGCGCCGCGTGCACGCGCGACATCGACATCCGTTGGTGTCGAACGGACCTCAGCCCGCCGACGTCGATCCCGACCATCATCACCGACATCGACGTCAGCGACTCGGGTCGAATCGCGCTGTCGCGCGTCGAAACCGTGCTCGTCCAAGGGGGCACGACACACCTCCACGCGTTCGACGCAGAAGGCGTCGACGTCTGGAGCACGTCGATCGAGCGGATGGAGGCGGCGAGCCTGGCGACAGCGCCCGGCGAAGCGCTCATCACCGCCGGGTGCGGCCACTGGACGAGCGGAGATGTCGGCACTAGAGGGCAACAGTTCAACCTGCTTGACAACACAGGCGCGATCGTCGCGGAGCTGCAAGGGGGTCAGAACAGTCACACCTGCAACCTCGGAGACGTCGGTGCGCTCGCGCAGAGCGTGATCGGTGTCTGGTCGGACAGCACGTCGCTCATCCGCGAGTTAAACGCGGCCCTCGACCCCGTCAATGACGTGACATTGCCTCTACTTGCGAGCTCGATCTACACGGGCTGGTTCGACTACACCTTCGTCGCCGCACAGCTCGACGGCGTCGTACAGGTCGCGGGCTTCTCCCCCGCACTCAGCCCGCTGTGGGTCACCGACACCGGCGTGCAAGGTATGGGTACGGCGATCACCGCCGCGGGTGAAGACCTCCTCGTGACGATCGAGGGCGCAGAGACCTCGACCCGAGTGACGATCGCTCCAGGGACCGGCGAAGTCCTGGAACTCGCGCCAGTCGCACTCGCGGATCTCTCGCCCCCTCGCCACGTTGAGTTCATCGATGGGGATAGCGGCGATCTCGTGACCGTGACGATGACCGCCGACGGACGCCCGACCGCAGTTCGCTTCACCCCGGATGGAGACGTCCTGTGGTCGCGCCGTCTGCCCAACGAGACCGCGACGAGCGGCGATGCGGTGGTTCTCGCCCGCAGCGCGCACGACGGGACCTTCGTCGCTGCGGGCCACATCGGCGAAGAGCAGCGGCTGTGGCTCTGCAAATTCGCGCCGTAGACCCAGCCCTCGCTGGGACCTCGAGTGCCCATGACGCAGCCGCTGTGAAGGTACTGACGAGGCCGGGCGCAGGACCACGTCACGAGCCCTCTTCCGCAGCTCAGTCGAGGTACGGAAGGAGCGAGCGGCCGTCGACCTCGGGCGTCGCGATCCCCAAGAGCGCGGCGATCGTCGGCGCGACGTCGATCGTCCACACCGGCGCGTCGATCTTCTTGCCAGCCGCGCCCGAGACCCCCGCGCCGAAGAGCACGATCGGCACCTGGCTGTCGTAGTCGTAGGGCGTGCCGTGGTTCGTCCCGGTCGCGCGGGTGTTGAGGAGCCAGCCGGGCGGCCCGAGGAGCTGGATGTCCGGGCTGCGATCGGCGACGAAGGATCGCCCGAGCCGGCGCAGCCACGGGCGCCGCCGCGGCTCGACGCGCTCAGGGTCGGCGAGCTCCTCGTAGGAGAACGCGTCGGCGACGAAGTCGAGGCGGCGCAGCTCCTCGGCGACGGCCGCCCGGGCGCTCGCCGCCGCGACGCCGCGCGCCTCCGCGTCGCGAAGGTCGAGCCACAGCCCCTCGCCGACGTCGCGCACGGGGATCGGCTCGGCGAGTCCGAGGCGGACGCTCGCCGCCGCGATCGCCTTGCCGACCTCGCGATCGAAGACGTCGCCGGTGATCCGCCGCGCGTGCGCGTCACCTCCCGCGCCAGCGCTGGCGACCTCGGGGAGGCGCGCGCCGCCGTGGTCGGCGGTGATCACCAGCGCATAGTCGCCGGCGAAGCGGCGGTCGAGCTCGCGGAGGAGGTCGCCGAGCCGGCGATCGAGGCGGACGTAGTAGTCGACGATCTCATGGCTGTCGGGGCCGAAGGAGTGGCCGACGAGATCCGCCCCCGAGAGGCTGAGGAGCAGGAGATCCGGGTGCTCGTCGGCGCCGAGCCCCTCGCCGTCGAGGGCCCGCAGCGCCAGCTCAAAGCTCAGGTCGTCGCTCGCCGGCGAGGCGCCGAGGCGGTAGAAGGCGCGCTTCGGATCGTCCTTGGCGTCGCGCAGCGGGTGGGGGAAGCGCGACGCGTCGCCCTCGCCCTCGGCCGCGACCTTGTCGGGGCCGACGAAGTCATAGGCGGTCGCGGGAAGGGCCCGCTCCCAGGGCTGGGCGCCGGCGTCGTCGAGCGCCCCCTCGCCGTCGAACTGCACGACCCACGGCGGCAGCGCCTCGGCGAAGGCGCTCGAGGTGACATAGCGCCGGACCCCAGGCTCGTACCAGAACACGCCGTCGGCGGCGTCGCCCGCCATCAGCACCGCGGCGCGATCCTTGTAGGCGATCGCCACGACCTTGCTCGCCGGCGAGGCCTGCTTGAGCCAGGCGCCGATCGTCGGCCGCCGCAGCGCCGCCGGCGAGCGCCCCTTGATCCCAGCCGTGTCGCTGCCGGGCGGGCCGACGATCGCCCCCTGAGGATCGTCGACCGCGTAGGCCGGCGCCGCGCTCGGGCGATCGACCCAGTCGTTCTGGATCACCCCGTGACCGCTCGGGTTGGTGCCCGTGGCGATCGTCGCGTGGCCCGGCGAGGTCATGGTCACGCCGTGCGCGATCTCGGCCCGACGAAACCACGCGCCCTCGTCGACGACCCGGTCGAGGCCGTCCTCAAAGAGATGGCCGAAGCGCACGAGGTAGTCCGCGCGCATCTGGTCGACGACGAGCAAGACCACGAGGCGCGGCGCTTTGAGGGCGACCGCGGGCGTCGCTGTCGCGGGCCCGTCGACCGCCGCCGCGGGCGTCGACGGCGGCGTCGAGGACGGCGCGTCGCAGCCGACGCTCAGGCTCAGGCTCAGAACCCCGGCGCTCAGGAGACCGGCGCCGAGCGCCGCGCGCCAGCCGGCGCCCACCGCTCGCGCCGAACCAAGCGGTCCAATTGAACATGGATTTCGATCTCGCTTGCCCGCGCCGTCCGGCGCAGCGGAGAACTCGGCGAGAGGATGGTGACGTCGGCGCCAGAGCACGGGCGGATTGTGGCAGGACTCGTCGCTCGCCGACACCGCGGCGCGTCGGTCGCCGCGACGATGTGAGGCAGGCCCCCATTTCTCCGCAACGACCGTTGATTGACAGCCTCCGCTCGCCGTCGGCACACTCCCGCGAGCGAGCCTCGACGCTCGCCTGCACAGGAGATGTCCATGAACCTGCGAATTGCTGCGATCGTCCTCTTTGGAAGCACCACCCTGCTCGCTTGCGGCGGGGGGCAGAAGTCGGCCGAGGCCGAGAAGACGCCCGCCGAGGCCGCCCAGGGCCAGGACGCGGCCAAGGTCGACGGCTCGGCGATCGCCAAGGCTGAGGCCGCCGCCGACGAGGACGAGCCCGGCGAGGGCGAAGAGGGCTGCGTCTACGGCGACCACGACAAGAAGGAGCACGCCCACGGCGAGGAGGGCTGCCCCCACAGCGAGGGCGACGGCGTCAAGCCCTCGGGCGAGCCCGGCCACTTCGGCGCCGCCTTCGCCCTGAGCGAGACCAAGGCGCTCAAGGACGTGCTCGCCTCCGCCAGCGACACCCCCTCGGAGGACGCGATCCAGGTCAGCGGCGAGATCGACTCGGTCTGCCAGAAGATGGGCTGCTGGATGGTCCTCAAGGACGGCGACGAGGCGACCGCGCGGATCCTCATGAAGGACCACAGCTTCACCGTGCCGATGGACTCGAAGGGCAAGAAGGCGATCGTCGAGGGCACCCTCGCCGCGCGCACCTTCTCCGAGAAGGAGGTCAAGCACCTCGAGAAGGACGGCGGCGGCGACCCGGCGGCGGTCAGCGGCGAGCGCAAGGAGTTCGTCCTCACCGCGAGCGGGATCAAGATCCCCCCGAACTCCTGAACGGGGAGCGATCGGGGAGCGATCGCACCCAGCGCAGACCCGCCTCGGCCCCGGCCGACGGCGGGTCTCGCCGTTCTCGCCCGGCCCGCCGCCTGTGATCATCGTCGTCTCGCCGGAGCGCGGCCTGGTGTAGGTTCGCCGCCGCCATGGAGAGCCGCCCCCACCCCCTCTACGTCGCCGCCCAGGCGAACGCCGCGACGATCCCCTGCTTCGACCCCGCGACCGGCGAGCCCCTCGGCGAGGTCGCCAACGTCGGCGGCGACGAGGTCCGCGCGCGGATCGCCCGCGCCCGCGCGGCCCAGGAGCGCTGGGCCGAGACCACCTTCGACGAGCGCCGCGAGGTCCTGCGGGCGATCCTCCGCCACCTCCTCGACCACACCGACGAGCTGTGCCGGGTGATCGCCCAGGACGCCGGCAAGACCCTGGAGAACGCGATCCTCGGCGAGATCTGGCCGGTCTGCGAGAAGCTCCGCTACACCATCGCCCACGGCGAGGCCGCCCTCCGCCCGCGCCGGGTCTCCCCCGGCCTCCTGGTCCATAAGACAGCCACCGTCGAGTACCACCCGAAGGGCGTCGTCGGGGTCATCTGCCCGTGGAACTTCCCGCTGCAGAACGTCCTCGGGCCGACGATCCCGGCGCTCTTCGCCGGCAACGCCGTGATCGTCAAGGTCTCCGAGTGGACCGCCTGGTCGGCGCCGCGCTTCCAGCAGATCTTCGACGAGGCGCTCGACGCCGCCGGCATGCCCCGCGACCTCGTCCAGGTGATCGCCGGCTACGCCGAGACCGGCAAGGCGCTCGTGGGCGGCGGCGTCGACCTGATCATCTTCACCGGCTCGATGCCCAACGGGAAGAGGGTCCTCGAGGCGAGCGCCGCGACCCTGACCCCGGTGATCCTCGAGCTCGGCGGCAAGGACCCGATGATCATCTGCGACGACGCCGACCTCGAGCGGGCCGTGCACGCCGCGCTCGCCGGCACCTTCATCGCCTCCGGGCAGATGTGCCTCGCCGCCGAGCGGATCTACGTCCACCGCGGGATCTACGACCGCTTCGTCGAGCGCGTCGTCGAGATCGCCGGGCGCCTGCGCCAGGCGCCGCCGCTCACCGGGCCTGAGCCCGTCGACGTCGGCGCGATGACCATGCCCGGGCAGGTCGACATCGTCGAGCGCCTCGTCCAGGACGCCGTCGCCAAGGGGGCGCGCGTCCGCGTCGGCGGCCGCCGCAGCGACCAGGGTGAGGGCTCCTTCTTCGCCCCGACCGTCCTCACCGACGTCGACCACAGCATGGACATCGTCCGCCACGAGACCTTCGGCCCGGTGATGTCGATCATCCGCTTCGACGACGACGACGACGCCGTGCGCATGGCCAACGCCACCGACTACGGGCTCGGCTCGACGGTCTTCTCCCGCGATCCCACGCGCGCCCACCGGATCGCCCGCAAGCTCCGCGCCGGGTCGACGACGATCAACGACTTCAGCATGGCCTACATGGCCAACGAGCTGCCCTTCGGCGGCGTCGGCGGCTCCGGCTTCGGCCGCCTCAACGGCGTCGAGGGCATCCGCGCCTGCTGCGACATCAAGTCGGTGCTCGACGACCGCATGCCCGGCGGTCGCCCGGCTCGCCTCTACCCGGTCGCCGCTGGCGACTACGAGCGGGCGAAGGCGGCGATCCGCACGATCTACGGCCGCGGCGTCCGCGAGCGCGTCGGCGGCGTCGTCGACCTCGTGCGCCGCTTCTTCGGCGGCTGAGCGCTCCCGAGCACGCGACGCCGACGCTCAGGCGTCGGCCGGCTCGGGCCCCGCTAGGGGAGCATCTCGTCGGGGATCTCGGGCTGCGTCTGCGCCCTTCGGAAGCGCAGCGAGATCACCCGCGCGAGCTCGAAGAGGAAGAGCCCCGCGAGCTCCGGGCGCTTGGCGTGGAGCTCGCCGAAGGACTCAAAGCTCAGGCGGAGGAGCTCGCACTCGCCGAGCGCAGTGATCGTCGCCGACCGCGGCTTGCCGTCGAGGAGCGCCTGCTCGCCGACCACCGACCCGGCCTCGATCGTGCCGATCCGGCGGACGCGGCCGCCCTCCTGCTCGGCGACGAGCACCGCCAGGCGGCCCTTGCGGACGAGGTACATCCCGCGATCGATGGCCCCCTGCTTGATCAGGACGTCACCTGGCCGGAAGCGCTTGACCTCCATGTAGGAGAGGAGGTCGCTCCAGCTCTCCGGAGGCAGACCGGAGAAGACGCCGAGACGCGCCGGGTCGGAGGCTGGATCGATCGCCCTGTTCTGATCTTCGGTGTCGGTGTCGCTCAAAGCCAGATCCTCGGGCCTCGCCGCCGCGAGATAGTAGCGGATCTCAGCCCGGCCCGGGATAGGCCGGGCCGGCGGGTTCCGCCCGACCGCGGGGCCCGCGCTCTCGGCGAGCCACGCGCGGCCCGGCAAATTTGACATCTCGCGAAAGCGCGCCCAGCGCACATCGCCACCTGTAGCCCGAAAAACGACGTCATCACCTAGATCCAACAAGCCTCAAAAACCTCCCCTCACGCCAGTTGCGGACTCCGCTATAGTGGCACCTCTGTGGTAGTGGCAAATCGACTCGCAAAGCTCGCCTTCGCGCCCGTAGCTCTCGCCGGCGTGTTGTTGAGTGCGGGCGGCTGCAATGACCCGGTGATGGTCGACCCTCCGGATGACTGCTCGACGCTCAGTCAGAACGGATATGTCCTCGAGGTCATGCAGCACTCGTACCTGTGGAACGATCAGGTGCCCGACGACGTCGACCCCGCCCTCTACGAGGAGCCGCGCGACATCCTCGCCGACCTCCGCTACAGCGAGATCGACCGCTGGAGCCGCGTCGCCGACAAGGTGACGAGCGACGCCCTCTTCGAGGAGGGCAAGACGATCAGCTACGGCTTCAGCCACATGCGCGACGCCGACGGCAAGATCCGGATCTCCTTCGTCCACGACGACTCGCCGGCGTCGCGCGCCGGCCTCGTCCGCGGCGACGAGATCATCATGATCAACCGCCTGTCGATCTCCGAGATCGACGCAGGCGGCCTTTGGAACGACATGTTCGGCCCGCGCGAGCTTGGCGTGACGGTCGACCTCCAGGTCGTCGAGGATGAGGGCGTCACCCGCGACGTCGAGCTCACCCGCGACTGGATCAAGATCGTCACGGTGCCGATCACCAACATCATCGAGCGAGACGGCCGCAAGATCGGCTACCTCTACTTCACCTCGTTCGTCGACACCGCGATCCCCGAGCTCGACGAGGCGATCGCCGGCTTCAAGCAGGCAGGCGTCGACGAGCTCGTCGTCGACCTGCGCTACAACGGCGGCGGCCGCCTCAAGGTCGCCCGCCACCTCGCCAGCCTGATCGCCGGCGACGCCGGCCACGACCGCGAGCTCGCCTACCACGTCCAGTACAACTACGACCTCCGCGAGGAGAACGAGGAGTACAAGCTCGACCGCCTCGCCCACGCCCTCACGCTCAAGCGGGTCTATTTCATCACCACCCGGCGGACGCTGTCGGCGAGCGAGGTCGTGATCAACTCGGTGCGCCCCTACGTCGACACCTACGTGATCGGCGGGGTCACGGGCGGCAAGCCGGTGGGGATGCGCTCCTTCGACTTCTGCGACAAGATCCTCTACCCGATCACCTTCCGCCTGGTGAACGCCGACGGCGAGACCGACTACTACGACGGCCTGCCCACGGACTGCGACGCCGGCGACGACCTCCTGTCGCAGCTCGGTGACCCCGGCGAGACCTCGCTCGCGGCGGTCCTCGACCTCATCGACGGCAAGGGCTGCACCCTCGGCGATCCGATGGCCGGCGCCCCGGCGCCGAGCCCCGACGAGGTCCCCTTCCTCGTCGACCCGGTCCACGCGACGATCGGCGCCTGGTAGCGCCGCCGACCGCGACCGTCGCGTGCGAGCCCTGCGAGCGCCCGAGCGGGCGCTCGCAGCCTCTCAGCGCTCGCGCTCGTCGATCATCCGGGCGCTCTCCATGATCAACCCGGTCGTCGACATCCGGACCTCTTCGTCGATGTCGAACTCGAGGGGGGCGAACTCGAAGCGACCGTTGCGCCACCCCATCGCCCGGAAGACCGCCGGCTCGTTGCGCTCCTCGGCGCCGCGGGCCGCGACCACGCGCCCCTGCTTGATGAAGATGCGGACCGTCTCGGCCGGCTCGTCGCGGTGCATCAGCAAGAGCCCGCTCTTGCGCTCCATCTCGAGGAGCGTGAGCACCGACGCGAGGCCGATCTGCGCCAGCGTGCCGGAGACGGCGCGGTCGTCGGGGACGTCGACGATCCGGTAGGTCGCCTTGAGGTCGCGCTCGACGGAGTCCCGCCGCGACAGCGCCCGCGCGACGCGGAGCTCGAGCTCCTCGAGCTCGAAGGGCTTCGTGACGTAGTCGTCGGCGCCGAAGCGGAAGCCGCGGATCCGGTCCTTCCCGGCGCCGAGCGCCGTCACGTAGATGATCGGCACGAACAGGAGGTCGGCCTTCGTCCGCAGCTTCTGGACGAGGTCCCAACCATCGAGGTTCGGCATCATGACGTCGGTGATGATGAGATCGGGTACGCGGCGCTCGACCTCGGCGAGCGCCTCGTTGCCGTCGCTTGCGCAGACGACGTCATACCCTTGCATCGTCAGGTAGCGATCAATGAGCCGCCTGAGGCTCTGCTCATCATCAACGACGAGGATTCGCGGCGCGGACATCGGTCTCCTAAGGGTCGGTCTAGCGGCTCCCCGTAGGCAAAGGATAGCAACACCGTTCGCCTCCGATGGCTGCGATCCGCCGGTCGAAGCGACGCAGTTCGACATCGCGCCCGCGATCGCCTCCGACAGTTTTGCAGGGCTCAGGCGCGAGCGACGCGCGCTTCCGCGCTGGTGTCAGCGATCGGTCACGCAGACGCTGATGGAGGTCGCCGTGTCAACCGCCGACCTCCTCTTCGCGCGATCTGCACGGCTAGACGCCCCCCGCCTTTCGTGTTTCTATTATTCGGTCCTCGCTGCGGCCCCGCGGCCCAACGAAGACCGTACCTCGGGCCGACCTGTTGGCTCCAGCTCCACTCACGCAGCCCGCTGCCCCGCGACATCCTCGAGACCTTTGGACGCACAAAGGAAGCACCCATGAACCTCAAGCAAGTCAACGAGCTCCTCTCGGAAATGGAAGACCAGATGATGGGCGGGATGGCCGCCGTCGACGTGTTCAGCAAGCAGTCTGGCATGTCGATCGCCGGGATCCGGACGGCGCCCAAGGCCTGCGCCCTCTTCAACGTCGTGTGCGAGCGGACCATTGACTCGATCAAGAAGTCGGGGTTGCCGATCCCCCATCACCTCGCGTCGATGCTCTTCACCCTCGGCGAGGACGAGAACGTCATGATCGCGGTCGTGGAGCTCGACGCGAAGTACCGCCTCGGGATGGCGATCGACCTGTCCAAGACCTCGATCGGCGTGATCATCTCCGTCGTGATGCCGGACATCATCCCGCGGATGCGCGCCGCCCTCGGGACCCGCGCGTCCTAGCCGACGCCGCGATCGTCTAGAGCCCTCCGTCGCGCCGCGACGGGGGGTTCTCTGTTCTCTGCGAGCCGCCGCGAGGCGGATCTCCAGCGCTGGCTCGCGTCGACGACGGGCCGCGCCCACGCGGCGCGAGCTACCGCGCCGCGCCGCCCGTGCGGACGCCAGCGCGAAGAGGTCGACGAACGCGCGGAGCGACTTTGCCCAGGCCTGCCGTCGCCGACGAGTATTCACCGACCCGGCGGTTCTCTATACTCGCCATGACCGACGTAGCCGTGGCAGGACCTGACAACACCTCGAGCGCCCCCTTGATCGTCCACTCGGAGGGATTCGGCGACCACCCGGCGGCGGCCGCCGTCGCGGACGTCGAGGTCGAGCGCCGCGGCGTCAGCCGCACCCAGCTCGGCGACCTCCTCGCCGACGCCGAGAGGACCCGCCCGCTCCTCGTCGTCCTCGACGACGACATGCTCCCAGAGACAGGGAAGCCTGCGCTCGCCGCTGCGCCGGAGCGCCCGGCGCCGCTGCGCTTCCTCGGCGTCACCGAGCGCGACCTCGTCGGCGACAGCTCGCTGGCCGACGACGAGCTCTGCGCCGTCTTCGCCCCGACCGCCGAGCCCGCGAGGATCGCCCGGGCCGTCCGCGCCGCCCTCCGCGAGCTCCGCCTCGAGGCCCGCAGCCTCGACCTCGAGCGCGAGCTCCGGGTCCGCTCGGCGCAGGTCCACGAGCTCAACCGCATCGGCGTCGCCCTGTCGACCGAGCGGGACTACGAGCGCCTCCTCGATCGCATCCTCCACTCGCTGCGCGAGCTCACCGCGGCGGACGCCGGCTCGCTCTTCCTCGTCGAGGACGCGCCGCAGGGCCAGAAGCTCCTCCGCTTCACCGTCGCCCAGAACGACTCGATCGAGACCCCGGCGCTCGTCCGCTTCACGATGCCGCTGAACACCAAGACGCTCGCCGGCTACGTCGGCGTCTCGGGCGAGCCGCTGAACATCCCCGACGTCTACAACATCCCCGACGACACGCCCTACTCGTTCAACAAGGGCTTCGACGAGCGCACCGGCTACCGCACGCAGTCGATGCTCGTCCTGCCGATGAAGAACCAGCAGGGCGACGTCATGGGCGTCGTCCAGCTGATCAACAAGCGCGGCTCCGAGGAGCGCCTCCCCGAGCCGCCGCACCTGTGCCGCGACATCGTCCCCTTCGACCTCCTCGCCACCGAGCTGTCGACGTCGCTGACCAGCCAGGCCGCCGTCTGCATCGAGAACAACGCGCTCTACGAGGGCCTGTCGAACAACATCCAGGAGCTCAAGGACACGCAGGCGCAGCTCGTCCAGAGCGAGAAGCTCGCCAGCCTCGGCCAGCTCACCGCCGGCGTCGCCCACGAGATCAACAACCCGCTGGCCTTCACCCGCAACAACACCCACCTGGCGAGCGAGCGCATCAACTCGGCGAAGCGCCGCCTCCAGGTGACGAAGTGGCTCGACGAGCTCGACGAGCCGAGCTTCGAGCGCCTCCGGATCGCCGACGAGCTCCTCGAGAGCCTCAGCGAGGATCCGGCGCTGCGCGAGGACGTCAAGGAGGTCCAGGCCGACCTCTCGAGCCTCGGCGAGAACCAGCGCCTCGAGATCCTCGGCCAGTTCATGGACTACGTCAGCCAGGCCAAGGAGATGCAGGAGGGCAACCTCATCGAGCTGATGGGCCGGGTCCAGACCCTCCTCGACGAGAGCTTCATCGGCCTCGGCCGCGTCGCCGAGATCGTCCGCGGCCTCCGCAACTTCTCGCGCCTCGACGAGGCCGGCTTCCAGGACGCCGACATCGACGAGGGGATCCGCCAGACGATGATGATCCTCCGCGAGCCGGCGCGCGAGCAGAACGTCAACCTGATCGCCGACCTCGGCCTCACACGGACCTACCCGTGCTTCCCGGCGAAGCTCAACCAGGTCGTGCTCAACCTCGTCAACAACGCCATCGACGCCTCCCCGGCCGGGAGCGACGTCACGGTGACAACGCGCGAGCGCGACGGCAACGTCGAGATCTTCGTGCGCGACAGCGGCCACGGGATCCCGGAGCACATCCGCACCAAGATCTTCGACCCGTTCTTCACCACCAAGCCCGTAGGCAAGGGGACCGGTCTAGGCCTGTCGATCTCCTATCGGATCATATCCGAGCACCACGGGAAAATCGCCGTTGACCCCAACGAAAACGGCGTTGGCGTAGTATTCTCGATTCGCATCCCGGTTCGTCAGCCCGGCCAAGAAGAGCCCGGCAAGTCGGGATCCGAGCAGACCACCCAGGCGGCCGTCGCGGAGGTTCAATGAGGAGTAGGGAACGCCTGATCATCCCGTATCGCTCGAAGGTCGTCGAGCCGATCAGCCTTCCATCACGCGAGGAGCGCCTCAAGCGGATCGAAGTCGCCGGTCTCAACGTCTTTCGCCTGCGATCTGCGGATGTCTATATCGACCTGCTGACCGACAGCGGCACCGGAGCCATCTCCGCGTCGCAGCTGTCGCGCTCGATGCTCGGCGACGAGAGCTACGCCGGCTCGCGCTCGTTCGAGGAGATGCGCCAGCAGATCCAGGAGACGATGGGCTTCCCGTACACGATCCCGGTCCACCAGGGCCGGGCCGCGGAGCAGGTCCTCAACTACGTCCTGATCCGCCGGCACAGCTTCGTCCCGGGCAACACCCACTTCGACACGACGAAGGCCCACATCGAGCTCGCCGAGGGCCGGGCGATCGACTGCACGATCGACGCCGGCCGCAGCTCCGAGGGCAACTACCCGTTCAAGGGGAACGTCGCCGTGTCGAAGCTCGAGCAGGTCATCGAGAAGTACGGCGCCCGCCACATCGCCTACATCCTGATGACGATCACCTGCAACTCGGGCGGCGGCCAGCCGGTGTCGATGCAGAACATCCGTGACGTCCGCGCCCTGGCGTCGGCCCACGGCCTGCCGCTGATCTTCGACGCCGCCCGCTTCGCCGAGAACGCGTACTTCATCAAGCTGCGCGAGCCCGGCTACCAGGACAAGCCGATCATCGAGATCATCCACGAGATGATGAGCTACGCCGACGCGTGCACGATGAGCGCCAAGAAGGACGCGATCGTCCCGATGGGCGGCTTCATCGCCTGCCGCGACCGCGAGCTCTACGAGCGCCTCAAGACGCCGGCGATCATCTTCGAGGGCTACTTCACCTATGGCGGCATGTCCGGCGGCGACATGGAGATGCTCGCCCAGGGTCTGCGCGAGGTCGTCGACGAGACCTACCTCGCCTACCGCATCGGCCAGGTCCGGCGCTTCGGCGAGCTCCTCCAGAGCTTCGGCGTGCCGATCGTCGAGCCGATCGGCGGCCACGCCGTGTTCATCGACGCGCGCCGCTTCTTCCCGAACGTCCCCGAGGACGAGTTCCCGGCGCAGCTGCTCTGTACCGAGCTTTACAAAGAGGGTGGCGTCCGCGCCGTCGAGGTCGGCGCCGTGCTCATCGGCCGGGACCCCGACACCGGCGAGAACATCCGACCGGCGCTCGATCTTTGCCGACTTACCATCCCTCGAAGGGTGTACACTTTCGAGCACCTTGAGTATGTCGCAGACGTCATCCGCACGGTCCGGGAGGAGAAAGGTACGCAGATGAAGCGCGGGATCTGCTTCGATCAAGAGGCAGAAGGCATCCGCCACTTCTCGTCGACGTTCCGCTACCTGTAGAGAGAGGTCCCCAGATGGGTTGGAAAAGTTTCAAGAAGACCGGCCAGGTCCAAGCCGATTCGAAGCTCGCAAGCCTCGGCCTCCTGATCGTCGACGACGAGAAGTCGATCGTCACCACCCTCGAAGAGAGCTTCCGCGGGCTCTTCCGGATCTACACCGCGACCAGCGGTCCGGACGCCCTCAAGCTCTTCAAGGAGAACGACATCCACTTGATCGTCTCTGACCAACGGATGCCGGAGATGACAGGGATCGAGCTCTTCTCCCACATCAAGGAGATCAACCCGACGACGATCCGCATCCTGCTCACGGGCTACGCGGACATCAACGCGGTCATCCGCGGCGTCAACGAGGGTCTCCTGTGGAAGTACGTGACGAAGCCCTGGAACGCCGAGGACCTCAAGGCCCTCGTCCGTGAGGGCGCCCGCAAGTACTACAAGGACGCCGGCCTCGACGTCCCGTCGTTTAGGATCCTCGGCGCCTAGCGGGAGGCGACGCCCGCGACCGTCGGCGGAGCTCCCCTCTCTCAGCTTCGTCGACACGAGACAAGGCCCGCAGCGCTCGCTGCGGGCTTCGTCGTTCTCGGGCCTCGCGGCGGGCGCGGCCGCGGTAGGATGCGCCCGACGATGAAGCGCCTCCTCGCCCGCACCTGGCTCAAGCTCAACGGTTGGAAGACCTTCGGCACGATCGACCACGACAAGTTCGTGATGATCGCCGCGCCGCACACGAGCAACTGGGACCTCATCTACATGCTCGCCGTCGGCTGGGAGATGAACGTCAAGATCCGCTGGCTCGGCAAGCACACGATCTTCCGCCCGCCCTTCGGCTGGATCTTCCGCCGCCTCGGCGGGATCCCGGTCGATCGCCGCGCCCACCACAACCTGGTCGAGCAGGCGGCCCAGCACCTGCGCGAGGCTGACGCGATGGTCCTCGCCGTGCCGCCGGCGGGGACCCGCTCGGCGCGCCCCTACTGGAAGTCGGGCTTCTACTGGATCGCCCACACCGCGGGCGTGCCCATCGCCCTCGGCTTCCTCGACTACGGCAAGCGCGAGGGCGGCGTCGGCGGCTTCTTCACGCCGACCGGAGATGTCCATAAGGACATGGACGTCCTGCGCGAGTTTTACGCGGACAAGCGCGGCAAGATCCCGAAGAACGAGAGCCGGATCCGCCTGCGCGAGGAGGACCGCGAGGAGGCGGCCTGAGCCGCGACCCCGCTCCGCCGGCGGCGGCCCCCGTGCTCCGGGTCGCCCACCGCCTCCCACTCACCGAGGCCGAAGGACCCGGCCGCCGCTTCGCCCTCTGGGTCCAGGGCTGCGCGCTCCGCTGCCCGGGCTGCTGCAACCCCGAGCTCTTCGAGGGCGCCGGCGGCGAGATACTCACCGTAGCGCGCCTGGCGGATGAGCTCCGCGCCGCCGCTCGAGCGCACGACCTCGACGGCCTGACGATCGTCGGCGGCGAGCCGCTAGAGCAGCTCCCGGGGGTCACGGCGCTCGCCGAGGCCGCCCGCGCCGCGGCGCTCGGCGTGATCGTCTTCACCGGCTACACCTGGGGAGAAGCCGCCACGCTCCCAGGCTTCGAGCGCCTCTACGCCGCGCTCGACACCCTGGTCAGCGGCCGCTTCGACGCCCGCCGCCGGGAGCCGGACGTCGGCGGCCGCCGCTTCATCGGCTCGACGAACCAACGCCTGCACCACCGCAGCGCCCGCTACGCGGATCCCGACCTGTGGGCCGGGCCGGCGGCGCTCGAGCTGCGGATCGCCGCCGACGGGACGATCGCGCTCAGCGGCGACCCGGCGCTGAGTCGCCGCGTTCTCCCCGTTCTCCGCGGCCGGGGCCCCCGCGGGCGCGAATGAACAAGATTACACGGTTCACGACCAAGTTTAATGGCCGACGTTTTTGTTGAAGGAGGACCACCTCACGCCTAGTCTGGTCGACATTGATGATTGAAGGGCGGTCGACGCCGCCTATTTACATCAGGAACGACCAGGAAATATCATGGCCCAAGAAGCCCGCCACGACACCCACTACTCCCGCGCCGAGGACGTCGAGGAATTCGTCCGCATCCTCGAGGCCTTCGAGCGCGGCGAGATCTCGGCCGCGGACTTCCGCTCCTACCGCCTAACCCGCGGCGTCTACGGCCAGCGCCAGCCCGACGTCCAGATGCTCCGCGTAAAATTCCCCGGCGGGATCATGAGCGCCGCGGCGCTCCGGGTCTCGGCCGACGTCTGCGACGAGTTCACGGCCTGGAAGAAGGGCCACGTCACGACGCGGCAGAACATCCAGTTCCACAACATCAAGCTCAGCGACGCGTCGACGCTCATGGACCGCTTCGCCGAGGCCGGCGTGACCACCGTCGAGGCCTGCGGCAACACGGTCCGCAACGTCACCGCCTGCCCCTTCGCCGGGGTCTCGCCGACCGAGCCCTTCGACGTCACGCCCTACACCCAGGCGACCGTGCGGATGTGCCTTCGCGCCGACTGGGCCAACGACCTGCCGCGCAAGTTCAAGATGGCCTTCGAGGGCTGCACCCACGAGGACCACGCCCAGACGGCGATCAACGACGTCGGCCTCCGGGCGAAGATCCGTGACGGCGTCCGCGGCTTCGAGGTCTTCGTCGCCGGCGGCCTGAGCACGAGCCCGAGGCCCGGCTACCGCCTCCACGACTTCATCCCGGCGGACGAGCTCCTCGGGCGCATCGAGGCGCTCGTGCGGATGTTCGGCCACCTCGGCAACCGCAAGAACAAGGCGCGCGCGCGCCTCAAGTACGTGATGAAGAAGCTCAAGCCCGAGGGCTTCGTCGCCGCCTACGACGAGGAGGTCGACAAGCTCCGCGCCCAGGGTCGCCTTGTGCGGGAGATCCCGCTGCCGCCCGAGGAGTCGGCGCCGGAGATGAACCCGGCGGCGACCCAGGGCCTCGCCGCGAACGAAGAGGACGCGGACTACCGCGCCTGGCTGCGCTGCGTCGATCCGCAGAAGCAGGCCGGCTTCGCCACGGTCACGGTGAAGCTCTACCGCGGCGACATCACGGCGGCGCAGTTCAGGGCGCTCGCCGACCTCGTCGAGCGCTTCAGCGACGGCACGCTGCGCACCGGCAACCGCCAGAACCTGATGATCCGCTGGGTCCGCACCGAGGCGCTCCCCTACCTCTACGTCGCCCTGCGCGAGCTCGGCCTCGCCGACGCCGGCTCGAACACGATCCACGACATCGTCTCGTGCCCCGGCGCCGACACCTGCAACCTCGCGGTGACCTCGAGCATGGGCCTCGCCGCCCACCTCACCCGCTACCTGAAGAAGTCCGCCGACAGCGACAGCGTCGAGCTCAGCCGCGGCCTCGACATCAAGATCTCCGGCTGCCCGAACTCCTGCGGTCAGCACCACGTCGCGGCGATCGGCTTCCACGGCACCGTCCGTCACATCGGCGGCGGCCGCCAGGTCCCCGAGTACCAGCTCCACCTCGGCGGCGGCTTCGACGAGGACGGGGTCAAGTTCGGCCGGCACATCGTGAAAATCCCCGCGCAGCGGGCTGGCGAGGCGCTGATGGCCCTCCTCGACCTCTACCGCGACGAGCGCGACGAGGGCGAGGCGCCGCGGGAGTTCTTCCGCCGCGTCGGCAAGGCCGAGGTCGCCGCGGCGCTCGGCGACATCGTGATCAAGAGCGACTTCTCGAACGTCCGCGACGAGGACCTCAAGGACCTCGGCAAGGAGCGGACCTTCGAGGTCGCGATCGGCGACGGCGAGTGCGCGGCCTAGGCCGCGGCGCAGTTCTCTAGAGCTCCGAGAACTCGGGCGTCGACGCGCTTGGGGGCGGCCGCCCCTAGGTGTCGGCGCCCGAGCCTAATTGTTCGTCGAGGTTCTCAGACCGTCGACCGGAGAACCTCTCCTGCAGGCCGCGCGACGCAGCGCGAGCATCCGCGCAGCGCGACGGAGCGTGATGCACTTTGGGACAGGATGTGCGCCTTCGACCTCGTCGCAGCGCGGCGCTCCGCCGCATTCATGTCCGCCGGCCGCCACCCCCCTGGCGTACCCTCGTGGCGATGAACGCTCGCCCTGTGGTCGCTCCATACCTCTGCCTCATCTCGCTTGTCCTCGCCCCGGCCTGCGGCGACGACGGGAGCGCGAGCGAGACCAACGCCACGACCGACGGCCAGAGCACCTCGGCTGGCACCACGACCGGAGGCAGCGACGCGAGCGGCGACGCGACCTCCGGCGGCTCAGGCTCGGACGCTAGCACCTCCGGGACGACCTCGGCGAGCGCGACGAGCGACAGCGCGTCGACGGGTCCAGGCGAGACCGACAGCGACACGGCGGAGACGGACACCGGCGACACCGGCGACACCGGCGACGGCCCGCCGGCGATCTGCGACGCGCCGCTCGAGCTCTACGACACCTCGTCGCCGACGGCGGTCATCGGCAGCGGCACGCCCGAGAGCTGCACCGGCCAGGACCTCAAGGCGGCGGCGGAGCTCGGCGGGACGATCACCTTCGACTGCGGGCCCGACCCGGTGACGATCGCCCTCGACGAGACGATCGTCCTCCCCGTCGACACCGACACGATCCTCGACGGCGAGGGGCTCATCACCCTCGACGCCGGCGGCAAGACCCGCCACCTCTTCTTCAACCACCCGGACTGGATGAACAACCCGACGAAGATCGTGCTCCAGCGCATGACCTTCATCAACGGCCAGGCGCCGGCGGGCGAGTACTTCGCGCAGGACCCGAACAACCCGAAGTGCGCCTACGGCTACAAGGAGGGCTCCGGCGGGGTGATCTTCGTCCGCAACGGCGTCCTCCACGTCATCAACTCGCGCTTCGAGGACAACGCGGCCGCCCTCGAGGGGCCGGACGTCGGCGGCGGGGCGATCTACGTCGTCGGCGTGCCTGAGGTGACGATCACCGGCAGCCGCTTCATCTCGAACCGCGGGGCCAACGGCGGGGCGATCGGCATGCTCTTCGCCAACCCGGCGATCTACAACTCGCACTTCGAGGACAACACGGCCGAGGGGATCGGCCAGAACTACGTCGAGCCCGGCTGCCCGAACTTCAACCACGACGAGCAGGGCGGCGCGGGGGGCAACTCCGGGGCCGTCTACTTCGACGGCCTCAACGACGAGGACCACGTCTACGTGATCTGCGGCTCGACCTTCGTCAACAACCGGGCGAACGAGCTCGGCGGCGCCCTCTTCCGCACGCCGAACGTCGGCGAGCGCGAGATGCTCCTCGACCGCGACCTCTTCGACGCCAACACCGGGCGCCTCGGCGGCGTCTCGTTCATCAAGGACAACCACGTCACGGTGCGGGCGACGACCTTCATGAACAACCGCAGCGGCGTCAACGTGATGGGTGAGGAGCTCGGCGGGCCGCTCGGCGGCCTGTGGATCAACAGCGGCAGCGTCGACGTCGAGAACAGCACCTTCTTCAACAACAACCCGACGGGCCTCGACGTCGACGGCGGCGGCACCGTGACCAACGCGACCTTCGTCGGCGGCCGCCCGCAGGGGGTCAGCGTCGACAACAGCCTCTTCGTCGACGTCAGCTGCCCCGACCCGCTCAGCGGCGCCAACAACCTCCAGTGGCCGCAGGGGGGCGAGTGCGTCGGCGGGATCAGCTTCGCCGACCCCGCGCTCGGCCCGCTCGGCGACAACGGCGGGCCGACGCCGACGGCGATGCCCGCGGCCGACGGGGCCGCCGAGGGCGTCGGCGCCGGCTGTCCGAGCGTCGACCAGCGCGGCGAGCCCCGCGACCCGAACAGCTGCGCCGCGGGAGCCGTCGAGCCCTAGGCGGCCCGCGGCGGGCTATACCGCCTGCGCGGCGTTCAGGGCCTTGAGCAGGCGCATCACCAGGACGAGCAGGACGAGCCCCATCACGATCGCCAGGGCGACCCGCGGCCGCTCGCGGCGCAGCCAGTGGATGTCCTCGAGGATCAGGTAGAGCGCCGGGATCAGCAGGAGGATGACGAAGGTCGCGAACATCACGCCGAAGCCGAGCGAGATCGCCATCGGCACGAGGAAGCGCGCCTGCACGGAGGTCTCGAGGATCATCGGCATCAGACCGAAGAAGGTCGTCACCGAGGTCAGCATGATCGGCCGGAAGCGCCGGCAGCCGGCGTTGAAGATCGCGTCGAAGGCCGAGTCGCCGCGCTCGCGGAAGCGGTTGCAGGCGTCGAGGAGGACCAGCGAGTCGTTCACGACGACGCCGGAGAGGGCGACGATCCCCATCATCGAGATGACGCTGAGGTCGTAGCCCATGAGGATGTGCCCGGCCATCGCCCCGACGATGCCGAAGGGGATCGCGACCATGACGATCGCCGGCTGGATGTACGAGCGGAAGGGGATCGCCAGGAGGATGTAGATCGCGATCGCGGCGATCTTGGCCCCGGCGAAGAGCGAGCCGAGGGAGTCCTGCTGCTCGCGGTTCTCGCCGCCGTAGCCCCACTGCAGGCCCGGGTAGCGGTCCGGGAGG
The DNA here is from genome assembly GCA_020431135.1 of Myxococcales bacterium. Lineage (GTDB taxonomy): Bacteria > Myxococcota_A > Polyangia > Nannocystales > Nannocystaceae > JADJRG01. The sequence goes on from JAGQIT010000120.1 coordinate 19,912, forward strand.
TCCTTGAGCACGTCGCGGGTCAGCTTCTCGCGGACGACGCCCGGGGTGATCGCCGAGCCCTCACGGACGTCGGCGGTGACGTGGATGATCCGCCGGCCGTCGGCGCGCTCGATCATCGGCCACGAGCGCCCGCGCTCGATGTCGGCGACCTCGTGGAGCGGCACCTCGCCGCCCTGCGGCGTGCGGACGATCAGCTCCTCGATCGTGTTCTCGGTCCGCCGCTCGCGCTCGGGCAGGCGGGCGATCACCTTGACCTCGTTGCGGCCCTCCTGCTGGCGCAGGGCCTCGGCGCCGTAGAAGGCCGAGCGCACCTGGCGGGCGATGTCGGTGGTCGTCAGGCCGAGGACGCTGGCCTCGGATGTCACCGTGAGGTTGAGCTGCGGCTTGCCGGTGTCGACGCCGTTCTCGACGTCGAAGACCCCGGCGATCCCCTCGAGGGCGGCGACGACCTCGGCGGCGGCCTGGTCGAGGATCTCGGTGTCGGCGTGGCTGAGCTCGATGTCGATCGGCGAGCCGGCGCTCGGGCCCATGTTCGCCGAGAAGGTGAGGCTCTTGGCCTCGACGAGCGGGCCGACCTTCTTGCGCCACAGCGCCGCGAGCTCGGCGCTCTCGAAGTCGCGCTCGTCGGTCGGGACGAGGTAGAGCATCACCGACGCCTTGTGGGCGCCGCTCGTCCCGCCGCCGCCGCCCTGCGGGCCCGGGCCGCGGGACATGCCGGCGCCGCCGATCTGGCTGTAGAGGCCGCGCTTGTCGTCGTCGCTGCCGAGCTCGGCGAGGCTCTCGCGCGCGGCGGCGACCAGGCGCTCCTCGATCACCTTGGTCTGCTCGACCGAGGCGCCGAAGGGGAGCTCGACCGAGGCCGTGACGACGTCGCCGTCGAGCTTGGGGAAGAAGCGGAAGCCGAGGCGGCCGCCGGCGAAGAGCCCGGCGGTGAGGATCAGCGAGGCGACGCCGATGCCGAGGGCGGCGTAGCGGTAGCGCAGGCACGCGCGCAGGACCGGCGCGAAGCGGTTCTCGATGAAGTTCTCGAGGCCGCGGCTGATCCGCTGCTGGACGCGGTGGATGCGCCCGTAGAGGCCGCCCGGCACGTCGGCCTTGAGGTGGCCGAGGTGGGCCGGGAGGACGAAGAGCGACTCGATCAGCGAGAGCACGAGGACCGAGAGGACGATCGTCGGGATCACGCGGAAGAGCTTCCCAGAGAAGCCGGGGACGAAGAAGAGCGGCGAGAAGGCGACGCAGGTCGTGGCGATCGCGAAGACCACCGGGGTCGCGACCTCCTTGGCGCCGGCGACCGCGGCCTTGAGCGGCGGGACCCCGCGCTGGGTCTGCTCGAAGATGTTCTCGCCGACGACGATCGCGTCGTCGACCACCATGCCGAGGGTGACGATGAAGGCGAACATCGAGATCATGTTCACCGACACGTCGAAGCTCGGCATGAACAGGAGCGCGCCCATGAAGGAGATGGGGATCCCCATCGTCACCCAGAAGGCGAGGCGGATCTCGAGGAAGAGCCCGAGGACGACGATCACCAGGACGAGGCCCATCGCCGCGTTGCGCATGAGCAGGTCCATGCGCTGGGCGTAGATCTCGGACATGTCGCGCCACATCGACACGCCGACGCCGGGCGGCAGCCAGGTGCGGATCTTCTCGATCTGGACCTGGGCGCGCGCGGAGATGTCGGTCGGGGTCTGCTCGCCGGTGCGGTAGACCTTGACCATCACCGCCGGCTGGCCCTCGAAGTAGCCCTGCTCGTCCGTGTCGGCGAAGGTCTCCTCGACCTTGGCGATCTCGCCGAGGGTGAGCTCGGTGCCGCTCTCGCTGGTGACGACCGGGAGGTCGGCGAACTCGCTCTCGTTCTCGCGGCGCTCGTCGGTGCGCACGAGGACCTCGCCGGCCGGCGTCTTCATGCCGCCGCCCGGGAGCTGGAGGGCGGTCTGTGAGACCTTCTGGGCGATCTGCTCGAGGGTGAGGTTGTAGGTCCGCAGGCGCTCCTGCGAGACCTCGATGGCGATCTCCTTGGGCGGCGCGCCGGCGATGTCGACCTGGGTGATCCCGGGGTCGGTGAGGATCTGGTCGCGGGCGCGCTCGGCGAGGGTGCGGAGGATCGCCGGGTCCTGGTCGCCGTAGAGGACGATCGACACGACCTCAGAGCGGTTGTTGACCTGCGAGACCGTCGGCCGCTCGGCCTCCTTGGGCAGCGAGGTCACGCGGTCGACCGCGCCCTTCACGTCGGAGAGCGCCTTGGTCTGGTCGGCCTCGATCGTCAGCTCGACGTTGACGGTGCCGCTGCCCTCGGCGGCGGTGCCGGTGACCCGCTTGACGCCGTCGAGGCCGCGGACGGCCTCCTCAATTGCGAGGACGATGCCGGTCTCGACCTCGGCCGGGCTCGCCCCCGGGTAGGGGACGCTGATCGTGATGACGTCGGCCTGGGTCTCCGGGAAGACCTCCTTGCGGACCTGACCCGACATGATCAGGCCGCCGACGATCAGCAGGAGCATCAAGAGGTTGGCGGCGACCGGGTTTTGCGCCATCCAGGCGATCGCGCCGCGGGCGGGCGAGACTCGGCTGCCGCTCTGTGAACCCTCCATCAGCTTTCGATCCTTTCTCTACCGGGCCGGGCCGACGCGGCGGCCCAAACAGCAAGAAGGCGCCCGCGGGCGCCGCTATCCCTTGCCGGCGATGCTCGTGACCTCGCGGGTGCCGCCGTCGCCCTCCCCCTCGCGGAGGGGCTCGACCTCCTCGTCGACGATCACCTCGAGGCCCTCGGTGGGCGCGGCGAGCGGGGTGACGAGGACCGCCTCGCCGCTCTTGAGCCCGCGGGCGATCACCGAGTCGCGGTCGCGCCAGACGACCTTGACCTCGCGCCGGCTGAGCTTGCCGTCGACGACGAGCCAGACGTAGCTGTCGTCGACGAGGGCGGTCCGCGGCAGGCGGACGGCGTCGGCGATCGGCTGGCCGTCGAGGGCGACCTGGACGAAGGAGCCGAGGAGGAGCGGCAGCGGCCGGTTGGCGATGTCGGCCCCGAGCGCGAGCGGGTCCTCGACGGCGATCAGCAGCTTGGCCATGCGCCCGCGGCTGTCGACGTCGGAGAGGAGGCGCTCGATGTAGCCGTTGCGCTCGACCTGGAGGCTCGGGCCGGCGTCGAGGATCACCCGCGCCGGCGAGCCGCGCAGGCCGGCGACGTTGATCCCGGGGATGTCGAGGTGGGCGAGGTTGGCGACCGGCACCGAGACCTCGATCCAGTAGCGGTCGATGGCGACGAGGGTCGCCAGGCGCGTCGACTGCGTGGCGAGCTGGCCGACCTCGACCGAGACGCTGCGGACGATCGCGTCGAAGGGGGCGCGCAGCGCCGACTTGCCCTGGTCGCGCTTGGCCTTCGTGAGCTGGGCCTGGGCCGACGACAGGCTCGCCTTGGCGCTCTGGATGTGCGGCTGGCGCAGCGCGTAGTCGCGGGACTCGTCGTCGAGGGAGTCGATGCTCCCCTGCCAGTCGCTGGCCGCGACCTCCTTGCGCCCGCGCTCGTCGGCGAGCTGGAGGCGGGCCTGGGCGATCGCCGCCTGCTGGGCCGCGATCGCGGCCGCCTGATCGCGGGCGTCGATGCGGGCGATGAGCTCGCCCTCCTCGATGATCCCGCCGGGGATCAGGTTGTCGGAGCGGGCGGTGACGCGGCCGGCGATCTCCGGCTGGACGATCAGCTCGTGGGCGGGCTTGACCTCGCCCAT